>CACZNW010000038.1 GCA_902782595.1 uncultured Methanobrevibacter sp.
GCACAAAGTGCAATAAACTCAATTAAGAAATAATCATATTTCTTAAAATTTCTTTTTTTTATAATTTTCACTGATTTTAATATTTTAAAACAATTGTTTTATCAATCATTTCGATTAAAATCTTATTTATCGGGTTAAAAAGAGATAAAGGATGTTCCTTTTGATATTTTTCGTTGAATGGAAGGACTCTGAAACAGGACATGCACTGGTCGGTTGACCGGAGTGCAAAATAAGCCTTATAATCTCCGTCAACAATGTTAACTATCAATCCCACATCTTCTATTCGTTCATGGCTTGCAATCCCCTCTTCAGCATATACCTTAAACTTCTTAACGTCACCGGCAGTAATTAGAGCATATTCCACCAGATATTCGTATTCCTCATCGTCAAGGTCATAATCGTCATATTCAATTATCTGCGAACATTCACTGTCCGGAACAATCAGATCGGAAGCACAGTATCCAAGAGAAATATATATTCCTTCGTGGTCAAGTGCTTTGGAAATAACATCAAAATAGAGATTATCCAGTTTCATCGATTTATATCGGTCTCCGAAAATTTCAGGCACCATATGTGTCATTCCACCTTCCTCGATAACAGTACAATAAAAGTGTTCCTCGCCAAGATAACCCGCTGTTGATGCTTTTTCAATTGTTTTTTTAATGTCAAGATTATTGGCGTCTTCTATTCTTTGAGCTATTTTTAGAACTTCCTCATCACTTATCATCAATAGAATCCTCTTTTAATTTCTTTAGGTTGCCTTTTAATATTTTGTAGATGCTTTCAGCACCAACAATTTCATCGCTGCTTATGTTCCAGTCTGAAGGATATAAAATAAACGGTTCGGTCTGACTTCCGCCGGCTCCCCCGTGACTTCCAACCAATTCTTCAAAGGCACAAACCTCATCCTTTTCATGGTCATAGAAACTGTTAACCAGAATGTCGGGAGTGTATTTAAAAGAACTGTTTCTTCTTATATGTCTTGCAATGTTTTTACCAAAGCCTTCAAGAGGATTTTCACCTTCAATTTCATCGCTGTCCAAGTAATAAATGCCATTTTTGCCGATAGCCATGTCGCCGTGTTGTGATGATCTGACCACAATAAAACCGATATATTCATTGTTAATAATGCCTGGTATTAAATCGGGGAAAAATTCATTCATTTCCTCATAAGTTAACCTTTCACTCCATTGGGTTAGATAAATCATTGCAAGATTTCCTGAAGCAAGAACAACTACCTCCGAATCACCTAATTCCTGTTCTTCTCCTTCCTCAACCAGGTCATCATTCTTTTTGGAAAATGGGAGGAATGATTCGGCATAGTGGTCTTCATTGGAAGACATTTTGGCAAACATATGCATATCCTGCGGAAGCAGTGATTTGACAAATTCTTCAAATGATTCTCCATATCTCTGTTTAAAAGTAGCGCCGTTGGTTTGCCCGTGGTCGGACTGAATAACAAACAGGTATTCACGCGGACAATATCTGTTTGCTTCAATCAGGCGTTTAATTTGTCTGTCCATTCCCTTAAGTGCACGCCAGGAATCATCATCACGGACTCCTGAATGATGGGCAATTTCATCATAACCCAGATAGGTGGAATAAGCAACATCAACATCTCCAATCATCATGTCTCCAATTAATGTATAAGTGTTAATTTCTCTCATGAAAACATTTGTGGCAGCTCTCGTTGGAATGTATGCTATCCCACGGTTAATTCGGGGGCGTATGTCTTTAACTTTATGTTTGATTTGTGATATAATTTCCAGGCCCATCTCACCTATAAAAAGAGTTATTATACGTGCAAAATTACTTGGATTTGAAAACACGGAAAACCATGCTTTGTTGTATAATTTTCTAAGGTTTAATATCTTACTGAATGTGAAAATAACATTGTCGGTGTCTCCTGAAAAGAGATTTGACCTGCTGGCACCGTCATCTGCAAGCAGTCCGTTCCCGTCTGAAATCCTTTCTTCTATTTTTTTAACTTTGCTTACGCCTGAACACTGCATCATCTGATTGCCGTTTTGCTTTTCAATCCATCTGAATGCTGTAATGTCATTGTTGTTTCCATGCAATATTCCTGCCTGGCTTGCACCGGTCTGTGAGGACAGGTCTGTTTCCCATTTTCTAAGGGTATGAGATTCATTTTCAATCAGTGCTTTTACTGTAGGCATATATCCTTTTTCGATTGCTTCACATAAGACGTCATAAGCAAGACCGTCAATTTCAATAATGATTAAACCGGGATAATCTTTTATTTCTCCTTTTCGTTTCTTTTTGGCATCTCTTAAAACGGATCTGTAATATGCGCTGTCATCATCAATGGTGACTAATGCTGAAAGGACAGTTGTTACAAATGCCATTGATAATGGTGCAAGAATTATTGCATAACCCTGAATGGTTATATTAAACAGGGGTGCGAATATCTCAAGTAGCAGTCCGTTTATAATCAGTGACCCCACACCAAACGTCAAAACAAAAAAAGGCAACAATATTCTAGTCAGTAACGGCCATAATATTGCATTGATAATACTTATAAAAATAACTAATAATGCAATGTCATCAAGGTAATCCACTGTAACTCCCAGGCCGAACATGCCTATTAGAGCTATGCCTATGGCATTGCCGAGAAATACTACCAAAGTTCTTTTCAATGTTGTCCTTGGTGGTTTTTCAAGTTTTTTTACATACTTCATATTATCTTAAATATTTGAAAAGTTCATCTATACTGCTTGCTACTTTAAATGTTTCTTCCTGTTTATATAAAAAACCTTTTTTTTCCATTTCATCCAGCATTTCAAGCATTTTGTCAAAAAAATGATAAATGTTGAAAACAAGGATTTTCTTGTCGTGCTGGTTTAATTTTTTAAGTGTGATTATTTCAAAAAACTCATCCAGTGTACCTATTCCACCGGGAGATATTATAAATGCATCAGAATTGTTTAAGAATTCCTGTTTTCTCTCATCCATTGAATCAACATAAATGAATTTGCCACACTCTTTGCATAATGGTTCAAAATCTCCTATCCATTCCGGTGCAATCCCAATGGATTTTCCGTTATTGTCATGAACTCCTCTTGCACAGGCCCCCATCATTCCGGTATCTCCCCCTCCGAATACGAGAGTATAGTTTTCGCCGGCTATTCTGCATCCTAGTTTATATGCTTCATCTGTATACTTTTTGTTGATTTTCCTGCTTCCTGATCCATAAAGACATACATTCATACTAATTCAACTCCTAGATATCTGGTGTCTGTTTTGCAAGGCATAAATGACAAATTGCATTTACATTGTCCTTCTGATTGTCCTTTACCGGACAGTAATATTCTCCGTTTTTTTCTTCAACAAATAAACTTCCAGGAAATTCGCTCCCGACCGGATGGATTGGTTCTTCAAGGATAAAGGTTGTATAAATGGCGGTAATTACATAAATCAATGGGAATTTATCATCATCAGATAATCTTTCCTTTTCAAAAGTTCTCTCAAGCATTGGAAATGATTCGTCAAATGAGGTTTTGTCAATTGCCTTATCTATGTAATCTTCTTTTTCTTTTACTTCCTTCATGCGCATAATAAAATATTTTATATAAATTTTCAGGTATTTCTCACGATAATTTGCATGGACATATTCTCCGTCTTTTCTCATGCGTGCTGTGGCAAGCATTAAATCATTGACGGATATGATTCGAGCATATTTTTTTAGAATTATCATTATCTCTGATTTTTTTATTTCACTGTTTTGAGATAATTCTTCAAGTTCGATTAATATGTCTTCGGGTTGCATGCTTTAATTTATAAAATTCATAATTAATAAAAACTGTTAATTGAAAAAGATTAATCTTGAATTTAAATGTCATCCTAAAATTTAAGTATTATTATATCCATAATTAATATTAATTAGAGATGATGTTGATTTTATATGATTACTATTACCCGTAATGAAGAAGTTGTTTTAAATCAGATAAAAATTTATAATATTGAATATCCGGAAGGCGTTCCTATGAGTATCATTAAAAAGGAACTCGGATTTCATGAATATGATTTGGTTCAAATTTTAGAAGAGCTCCAGGATAAAGATCTGGTTATTTTTAATGATAATAAAATTACCTTATCTGAAAGTGAAAAAGAGATTAATACAGTTAATTCCAAAAAGGATCTTGAGGAACTGGAACTGAATCAAAAGGAGAAGGATTCATATAAATTAATTCAGGAATTGGTTGATGATAAAAATCTTGTTTCCAAGTATACCTTGGAGGGGCATTTGTTGTATGGGGATTTAAAACTTAGTAATTTCAGGATGTATCATATTATTTTGTCCCTTCAAAATAAAGGGCTTTTAAAATCCATTGTAAAGGATGACGGGGAGTATTATCTCCTTGTTGAATAATATTTTTTACATTTTTATTAATATCAAAGTATTATTATTTTTCAATTTAATCATAATATTTATATAATTAAAAAATTATATATTGATATAAATATTGAAATTATGATGTGTTTATTATGATGAGAATAAGTATGTCACTACCTAAAAAATTACTAGCAGATTTTGATGAAGTATTAAAAGAAAGAGGATATCAGTCTCGTTCAAAAGGAATTCGTGATGCACTTCAGGATTATATAGTACGTTATCAATGGATGAATTCCATGGAAGGGGAAAGAATTGGTATTATAACAATCATCTATGACCACCACTACACAGGAGTCATGGAAAGCCTCGCAGAAATTCAGCACAGTTTCAGAAACGAAATCAACACAAGCATGCACATTCACATGACCGATAAATACTGTATGGAAATAGTTGTTGTAAATGGAGACATTGCTGAAATTCGTGACTTAACCGAAAGGATAATGAGACTCAAAGGGGTTGAACATGTAAAACTCACAAGTACAGCAAATGGAGAAGACTTCAGAGAACCAAGTCATTCACATGACCACACACATTCTCACTAACTTCTCTTATTTTTTTTAATACATGAAATTTAAAACCACCCCCTATCATCATGACCTGCTGAAAGATACCGATAGGCTGTCGGTTTTTCACGATGCCATCATTGAGTATGATTCAAATGCCGATCTGGCATATGATTTAGGTTGCGGAAGTGGTGTTTTATCCTATTTTTTATCTTCAAAATTCAAAGAAGTCATTGCACTTGAAAAGGAGAATAAAGCATATAACTGTGCAAAAGAAAACTTAAACTGTTTTACAAATGTTCAAGTCATAAACTCTGATGTACTGGATTATGATTCTACAAAAAAAGCTGATTTAATAGTTTGTGAAATGCTTGACACGGCTTTGATTGATGAAGAGGAAATTCCGGTTTTAAATCATGCAAAAAAATTCCTTAAAGACAATGGAAAAATCATACCTCAGGGAATAATAAACACCGTCCAGCTGGTCTGTATGGAAAGGCATAACATTCACTGGGATGAGGGTGCAGTCTACAAAGAACTCTCAGATGAAACAGTCTATTCACAACTCGATTTTTTAAATGACATTAATCCCGAATTTAAAACCGATTTGAAATTAAATGCAAACAAAGGAGGTTTGCTCAACGGATTGAAAATCACAACCTACACAAAACTCAATGACAATATAATTGCCGGACCGCTGCCCATGTTAAACCCGTCACTACTGGTTCCGTTAAATGAAAAACAGATAAAAGTAAATGACTTTATACATGTTGAGATAAAATATATTATGGGAAATGGGATTGAGAGTATAGAAACTAAATATCTGTAGGTGAAAATATGGGTTTGGAATCACAATTAAGTGATTTTTTAACAAATTATGAGAGATTAATAGTATTAGGTGTGGGCAATAAGCTTAAAAGTGATGATGGTGTTGGACCGTTCATTATAAACAGGCTAAAAGAAGAAAACATTGAAAACGAAAATTTATCGTTCATTGATGGTGAAACGGTGCCTGAAAACTTCACGGGTAAAATCAGAAAAGAAAACCCAACTCACCTGATAATTGTAGATGCCTGCCTTATGAACTCAAATCCCGGAGACATGCAGATAGTCAACAAGGATGAATTTGCAAACATTGGTATTTCAACCCATTCAATGTCTTTATCATTCTTTGTAAAATATCTGGAAAAAGACACTGATATCAAAATAATATTCGTTGGCATTGAACCTGAAACTATGGATTGGGGAGAAAAACCAACACAGACAGTTGAAAAATCTGCCAATGAATTTATAGAAACATTAAAGGGAGTTATATTATGAAATTATTATTCATCGGTTCAAGATTATATGATGATTTGGATTGGTATGTCAAATCCAAAGGAATAGAAAGCATTCTAACAGAATCAAACGAAAATGCAATCAACCTTGATTTGCCTGACCAGGTATTTATTGTTCCACGGGGGATGGACGGGCCTAAACAGGTTGCATTAATGCAGGATGTGGATGCTGTTGTACCATTAATAGGAATAGATCCTCCGTTAATTGATGTTGCCTACATGAAGGAAGACCTTGAAGCGGAATATGGAATACCTGTTATCGCTGCGGGAGTAAGGGCAGTTGAGTTAACATCCAATAAAATCAGAACAAAGGAATTCTACCGTGAAATTGATATTGCAACTCCAGATTATCAGATACTGAACAGTCCCGATGATTTAACACTGGATTTTCCGGTTGTCCTAAAACAGGGAGAAGGACAGGGAGGTAAGGATATTAAGGTGGCTCGGTCAATTGAAGATGTCAATGAATATTTCGTTGATTTTAATCAGGCATTATGTGAAGAATTCATAGAAGGTGCAGAAATATCAATTGAAGTTTTGGGGTTCAACGGGGAATATGTTGCTCTTCCACCAATTTATAAAGGTGAAACCACTCTTGAAGGGACACATCCGTTAAATAAAACAAAAACTGGTCCATGTATGGTTGAAGGTTTGGACAATAACCTTGTTCAACATACTGCTTATAATGTGGCGAAGAATCTGGCATCAGATGGAATATTTGAAATGGATTTCATGTATTCCCGAAAAAACAACCAGTTATATGCAATCGAAGTAAATACAAGACCAAACGGTACCAGATATTTAACCACTGCCACCTGTGGTGTTAATTCATTATGTGAACTGGTAAACATGGCTGTCGGTGAGTTTAGTTTAGCAGATATTTCAGATAAACTCCAATATTATTATTCCACTGAAATACCAGTCGGCAACTACCATGGTCCTGCACCAAATGAACCAGTTAAATCTTTTGAGGCTAATGACTTTGTTGTACATGGTCCGGAAGGATATCAAAGAGTTACAGCAAGAGCAAATTCTGCTGAGGAACTTGAAAATCTTGTCGCTAAATTAATTTAAAAATCTGTGTTATAAGTTATAATTATATACTAATTTATTCAAACATAATAGTAATAATTAATACAAAATTTTATAGTGTGATATGATGAGTAATACAGATATGTTAATTCTTTTTTTAATAACATTATGTGCTACAATATTCTTTACATGGTATATTAAAAGAATATTGGTAAAGGCAAGGATAGCAGATAATCCTATAGTCAGTGAACATAGGCATAAAAGCGGAACTCCTACAATGGGGGGAATAGCATTCTTATTTACAATTTCCCTACTTATTGCACTATATTATAGAAATACTCCAATATTAATTGTATCATTCATCATGCTTGCCGGAGGAATTGTAGGTCTGGTCGATGATTTAATTGGACTTAAAGTCAAGGAAATTCAAAAAATCGTTGTAAACACTTCAAATGAAAACATTACATTGGGAAGGCTGGAAGTTGAACCCGGCGAAGAAGTACGTGTTGCAACTCCAAAAGCAAAAGCCGAAGTAGATGATTTGCTGAAGGCAGGCAAAGTTGAAGTTGTCGGTGAAGTTCCGATTAAAACAGAACCTGAAGAAACAGAAAAAATAATATGTCAGATTGTTCTGGGATTATTCCTGGCATTAACCGGTGCAGTAACAACATTGGGCGGATTCACATTAGGTATAATGGCAATTCCAGTTGTTATAATCGCAATACTTGGATGTATTAACTCAGTTAATCTTATTGATGGTATGGATGGTTTGGCAGCGGGAATTGTTGGCATTGCATCAATGGCATGCTGTGTATATGGTTATTTATTCGGACAGCCGAATGTTATCCCGCCGTTTTTAATTATTGCAGGATTATGTTTCGGATTTTTAGTATTCAACAAACATCCGGCATCCATATTTATGGGAGATACAGGGTCATTTGTATTGGGTACAGGTTATGCGGCAGCAGTTCTTTTATGTGACATACCTTACTTCGGAGTTCTTGCATTGGGAGTACCGATTGTTTCAGTAGTTGTCAGTTTACTGCACAGAGCACACATCATTAAATTACCTGTAGAACCTCTGCATCATACATTAAACCATTATGGAATGTCTGAAATCAAAATTGTATTGAGCTATTGGGGATTTACATTATTGTTATGCATCATCGGCATTCTTGCCAAGATGTACTTTTTCTAATTTCATTTTTTGGTGATTATTATGGATATTCAGGATTTGGCTAATGCTCTTAAAGGTGAACTAATAGGAAACGATGATTTTTTCTCAATTGACGGCTTCACTGGAAAATTCACTTTTTTACATGATGCCCACACAGGCGACATTGCCATAAGAGATTGGATTGACCCAATCGGAGTTGAAATGGCATTCAATCAGAACATAGCCTGTCTTATAACTCTCAACCCTAAAGATGGTGCTGTTGAAACTGCCAAGCGTTTCGGTTTTCCATTAATTATTATAGATGACATGGAACTGGTCAGACGATTTGTACGTAATTATTCTCAAAAGAATCTGGATAATATTTGGGATCTGGTTGATTTTGTTGAAGGAGAACTTGTTGGAAATGATGAATTCTTTTCAATAGATGGATTCTCAGGCAGATTTACTTTTTTAAATGATGCCCACACAGGAGATATTGTTATAAGGCATTGGATTAATGAAATTGGTATAGAAATGGCATTCAATAAAAATATTGCCTGTTTAATAACTCAAAATCCAAAAGACGATGCCGTTGAAGCGGCTGAAAGACTCAATTTCCCATTGATTATTACGGATAAAATAGAACTTGCAAATGCATTTGCACTTTCATATACCATAAAAAAATATTCTCCGTCCTCTACTAATGTAGTTATCACAGGAACCAACGGGAAATCAACTACTTCGCACTTAATATATCATGTCCTGCAAAATGCAGGATATCATGTCCTGACAAATACGGATAGTGAATCTGAATTCAATACATTAATTGACCCTATGGTTTCCAAATTAATTTCAGATGAAGTAACTGAAAACGGACAGCTTGATTATCTAGTCATCGAAGTATCCGAAGTTCAGGGATGGCTTGGCAAATTAATGAAAAACCATGCCGCATTGATGAGTGATGCAGTCGATCCGAAAGTAGGGGTCATAACCAATATTGCAATGGACCATATAGGTCTCGTAAATTCAATTGACGATGTATTCGATGAAATAAAAGAGGTTCCCGAAGCTATTGGTGATGGAATCACTGTCATGAATTATGATGATGAGTTGGTTAGGAAATTAAATGCTGTAAATCCGTTTTACACATCAATGAACAAGCTGGATAAGAAAAATGCAGTTTATTTTGACGGTGATGCAATTATTTACAATAATAAATCAATTCTAACACTTGATGAACTTCCGTTCAATAGCAATCATTTTATACAAAATATTCTATCGGCTATCGGAGCATGCATATCATTGGGCTTGGATATTGATGAAATTGTCAGTGGAGTTAAAACCTACAGGGCACTGAATAGAAGATTTGCAAAATTAAATGATGAACCATTGATTTTGGATGATTTTGCCCATAATCCCGATGGAATCAAAGCTACAATTTCTGAAACCCTTAAACTATTGCCTTCAAACCAAAAACTACATCTGGTCTGTGCAATCAGAGGTTCAAGAGGAGTTGAAATAAACCAGTTAAATGTTGAAGCATTGGTTGAATCAATGAGTGATGGAATTGAACTGTATCTTTCTTCAAGTAATGATGTGGTAAATGAGTTAAACTTCGTTGAAAATGAAGAGAGGGAAGTATTTTTCAATACATTAAATAAAAATAATATCAGATACACTCATTTTGAGAATTTAAAGGACTGTTTAAGTGAAGTTTACAGTAAAGCCGATAAAAAAGATATTATTTTACTGATCGGTGCTCAGGGAATGGATCCTGCCGAGTCACTTTTGGATGATATTATATAAATTTAAATATCATATTGATTTAATATAATAAATGTATAGTTATTGTTCTTACATGAAGAATATTATTATTAGAGGATATAAGCATGTTTATAAAGATTAGAAGAGACACATTAATTATTTTATTATTGGCGTTTATTTTGATTCTTTGTGGTCGTTTAATCACATATGTTGCATATGCATCTTCCAATGATGTTGTCGATGGTGTTCCAATTTCAGGAGTAATCGTTAAAGGCAATGATATTGTTCCGGTAGAAACAGTCAGATATAATGTTATGCAGGCTGGTTTCAGGGATGGAAGTGTAATATATGATGATGTATTAAAAACTTCTAAACGAGAAGTTTCGCTGCAGGATGCGATACAAACGGCGCAGGAATTTGCAACAAGGTCGACTGTGCCAGGTACTTCCGTTGAACCTATTACCGCAGCTGATGTACAGGTCGATAAAAATACTGGTGTAGTCACTGTAAATGTTATAGAAGACTTTTCATCTGTTAAATTTGATAATAAAACGTTATCGGGTGAGTGAATGAAGTTAAAGAGATTTCATATTCTAATTGCATTTTTAGTAATATTTTTAATGACTATGAGTAGTGTTGCAGCTACTTGTAACATCATTGTTATCACTGACCCGTCAGGTAATGACCCTAATGGTGCGGCTGCCGGGAGTATGTCATTTGCAGAAAACATGTTCCAGTCAACATTTTTAATGTCTAAAAATAACCATTTTGCTGTACTGTCAGGGGGTACTGGTAGTTCTGACACTAGGTTGGAATCTGTTGTGGAAGCTGTAGCCAGCTTGGAAAATAATGCTTCAGCGGCATCTGCCGCATCAATTGCATCCCAATATAAAGGGGCTCGTCTTGTAGTTGGTGGTCCAAGTATCGGAGCGGCCATTGCAGGAGATTATCACGCTTATGTTATTACTGTTGATGATGCATCAAATGATATTAAAGTCACTCCATATACCAGTGGTGTAGCTACATTGCAGCCTGGTCAGAAAGGAGCCATTATTCACTTAAGGAACACTGCTGGAAATCCGTTATATGGTACTGCTGATACTGTAAGGAAAGAAACTGCAATGAACATCGGTAAAATGATTAGAGACGGATATTCTGCAACCACAATACTCTCTGAAGCTATGGGTGAAGTGGCTAGGGATTCCGGTGAAAAATATGGAGGTGGTGGAGTAAATTTAGTCTCTGGAATTTCAACTTCAGACATGTTCACCCCTCAGGAAATGAATCAGACAGGTTATCCGATGGATGATGAATATTCAAAAGTCTGTGATGAGTGTGGATGGGCAATTGGTTATCCTATGGCTGAAGGATATGATGTCTGTCCGGTTTGTAGTTCTCCAATTAGAATTGTTCATGCATATGAAGCATTGGGAAGCGCTTTAACAATCAGCTCCAATGCCGTCAGTGTATCAGTTTATGGAACAGATAAGCCTGGTGTATATTCAACTACTCAGGAAATTGTTGAAGCATCTGTTGCAAAATATGGATATGATGCATCAGCTATTGCAGGTTCCATTAATAGGGCTATTAATAATGGTTTATTAATGGGTGTTGATCATGTGGAACCTAAAGATATCAATGTTAAACAGGGTTCTAAAGCTGTGGGAGTATATTTCACTTCACTTCCTGGTGATAGGTCATCTCCGGCATGGGAATTGCCTATTGACGGTAATATATTAAATATTTTGGGCAGTATACAGACTGCAGTTGGAATTATTTTAATACTGCTGGTGGTATTCAGAAGCAGACTGCTGAAATCTTTCCAGAATAGGTGATTCATCACCTTATTTTTTTATTTCAAGTGATTATTATGGCATTAATTTTAGTTAGAGGAGAAAACAATTCAAAATTGCTCAGTGCAATTGCAGATATGGAACGTCATGGTAATTTAAATATCATATCAAAGCCTAAAGTAGTTGATTCTGCATTTGCCGACTCTTTAGTTGAAGGAATATTAAGATCCAAACTTAAAACTTCATCCAATGTTGCTACTGCATTCTTTGTAAAAGAAGACCCTACATTAAGTATCATGCAGATTAAAAAGATTCATCCTCCGGCTCATGTGGTCGTTGTCAGTGATGAATATGATGCATATTCTAAACTGGAATATGTTTTAAATAATTCTATAGATTTTAAAGGATATCAGTCAAAAAAAGCAATTAATGATGGGATGATTGATTATAAAATAAATAAAAAGGAAAGGCATATTAAAAATGATAAATTAAATAGCTATAATAAATAAAGCTATTTTCTTTTAATTTTCATTACATTACCTAATGTGCGTTCTCCTGATGTAGTGTTTATGAATTGATTCAAATCAAGATTGTCTATTTTTTCCAGTAATTTAATATTCAATGCTTTTTCTAATTTCTTTGTCAGTTTATTGTCTGGAGTCATTTTTCCAGTTTCAATTCTAGTAATTACGGAAACCCTTTCGTTTATTTTTCTTCCTAAATCTTCACGTGACCAGTTTTTGGATTCTCTGGCTTTTCTTATTTCATAACTAAAGTCTTCAATTAGTTCTTCTGTAGGTTCTTCGCTTCTTGAGTAAGGTCTGTTTTTTTGTGTTGTACTTTTTCTTCTGGTTTTGTTGTTGTTTTGTTTTACAAATTTTGGTTTGGGTGGTGCTTTTTGTATTTTTCCAAGTTTTGAGCACTCTTTACAGACTACCATAACTGATCCTTCAATTTTAGCTCTAATTGGATTGTTTTCTGGCACTTCTTTACCACAAATTTCACATTCCATATTAATCAGTTCCCCTTTGTTTTGTAATTAATTATTTATTAATATTAATATATAATGATTGTTAGTATGAGTTAAAA
>CACZNW010000039.1 GCA_902782595.1 uncultured Methanobrevibacter sp.
GGCCGCTTTTGACCTGACTGGTCCAGTCCTGATTATCAAGATACCATTGAATGGTCTCTTTTATTCCCACTTCAAAAGTATAATCGGGATTCCATCCCAGTTCATCCTGAATCTTTGATGAATCGATTGCATAGCGTCTGTCATGACCTAAACGGTCTGTTACAAATTCAATCAATGACTCATCTCTGGCCAATGTTTCAAGAATCAACCTGACAATGTAAATGTTTTCCTTTTCATTGTTTCCACCGATATTGTAGACTTCGCCGAGTTTGCCTTCATGCAATACCAAATCAATGGCTGTGCAGTGGTCGTGGACATGGAGCCAGTCCCTGATATTTTTTCCATCACCGTAAACAGGCAATTTCTTATCTTCAAGTGCATTTGAAATCATTAATGGAATCAGTTTTTCCGGGAACTGATAGGGTCCGTAATTATTAGAACAGCGTGTAATATTAATCGGCAGGTCAAAAGTTTCGCCGTAAGCTCTTGTAATTAAATCCCCACCTGCTTTGGAAGCGGAATATGGGCTGTTAGGTTGTAGGGGAGTGGTTTCTGTAAAGTATCCTGTTTTTCCAAGTGTTCCATAAACTTCATCTGTTGAAATCTGAATGTATTTGTCCACTCCGTATTCCTTCGCCGCATTCAGAAGAACCTGTGTGCCCAGCACATTGGATTTGATAAAAATTTCCGGGTCAGTTATGCTTCTGTCAACATGACTTTCAGCTGCGAAATTTATAACAAAATCACATTTTTTAACCAGGTCATCCACAACTTCCTTATCCCTGATGTCGCCTTTAACAAAGGTATAATTATCTTTATCTTCAATGTCCTTTAGGTTTTCAAGGTTTCCGCAGTAGGTTAAAGCATCGAGGTTAATGATATGATAATCTGAATATTTATTAACCATATACCTTACAAAATTACTTCCAATGAATCCTGCTCCACCTGTAACTAAAATATTTGTCATAACAATCACTAATATTTAATTTGAGACTCCTTTAAGCTTTTCCATTCCTTATCCTTGTCTGATAAAATTATTTCATCGATTCCGTCCAGCGGCCAGTCGATTGCAATATCCTCATCATCCCACATTATGCCCGATTCATCTTCACCGTGGTAGAATTCCGTGCATTTATATAGAAATTCGGCTTCATCTGACAATACCAGAAATCCGTGGGCGAATTTTGGAGGAATATATAACTGTTTTTTATTCTCTTCGGACAGTATTTCACCATACCATTTGCCGTAGGTCGGTGAATCTCCCCTTAAATCCACTCCAACATCAAACACTTCCCCTTTGATAACGCGAACAAGTTTTCCCTGAGGATAATTAAGCTGTAAATGCAGACCTCTCAGTACTCCTTTTGATGATTTTGACTGATTGTCCTGAACAAAGGTCAAATCATGACCCGCCTGTTTGAAATCGTTTGCCTGGTAGGTTTCCATAAAGTATCCCCTGTTGTCATCGAAAACTGTGGGTTCGACCACAAACATGTCTTTAATACCAGTTTCTGTGAATTTGAATTTTCCCATAATAATCATCTTTTTACTAAATTAAACAAATATTCGCCATAATCAGTTTTTTTAAGTTCTTCGGCGGTTTTAAGGATTTGTTCGTCATCAATATATCCTTTAATATAAGCTATCTCTTCAAGACAGGCAATGTATAAGCTTTGTCTTTTTTGAACTGTTTCTATGAAGTTTGCCGCTTCAAGAAGTCCTTCGTGAGTTCCTGTATCCAGCCATGCCATTCCACGACCTAATAACTCAACTTTAAGTTTTCCACGGTTTAAATATTCTTCGTTGACAGATGTGATTTCAACTTCACCTCTCCCGGATGGTTCGACATTCTTTGCGATTTCGATTACGTCGTTGTCATAGAAATAGAGTCCCGGCACGATATAGTTTGATTTTGGATTTTCCGGTTTTTCTTCAATAGACAGCACATTCCAATTATCATCGAATTCAACAACTCCGAATGCTTCCGGATTATTGGTGTAGTAACCGAATATTACTGCACCTTCTTCCAGTTGAGTGGCCCTTTCAAGTATTTCGGTGAATCTGTGTCCATGGAAAATATTGTCTCCGAGGATAAGCGCAACGTTGTCATCACCTATGAATTCCTCGCCGATGATAAACGCCTCGGCCAGACCGTTGGGACTGTCCTGAACCTCATATTCAAACTTGATTCCCAGACTGGATCCGTCACCAAGCAGGTCCTTATACATCGGCAGATCTCTTGGAGTTGATATAATCAGTATTTCTTTAATTCCCGCAAGCATAAGAACAGAAATTGGATAATAAATCATTGGCTTATCATATAATGGTAATAACTGTTTTGAAACAGCTTTTGTTATTGGGTAAAGGCGGGTTCCGGAACCGCCTGCAAGTACTATTCCTTTCATATAATCACTTTTATACCTTATATTATTTTAAATTTTAAAAATTCGTTCTCGCCGGCCGCATCCCTAAAAGTGTCGATTATATCCTCATCCACTTCATCGGCATTGGCAAGTTCGATTTCGCCTTCCATTTCACTAAGACAATCATATAACGCATCAAGGTTTTTGCCGTAATAATCCGGGAGATTCAATGCTTTCATTAAATAATCATGACCTTCTTTTTTAATTAAACTGCCGTCAAGCTGCATTTTAAACCTCTTTGAAAGTATTATAATGGTCATTGGTGTAATAGACCTTATAGTTACCTGTGTTGTAGACTATCCTTTCCGCTCCACGGCTGGTTCCGTTTGCGTTAATGTCGCATTCAATGTATTTTGAATCGCTGTCGGGAAGCACATGCTGACGGTTGGTAAAGGTATCCCCTCCAATGCTTTTTCCCGGTGCGTATTCCTTAAGTGGTCCTCCATGCCAGCCCAGGCTTTTTGCCTCTTTTTTGGTTATGTAATTGCCCGGAAGTTTATGATATTCTTTAATATAACTTGCAACCTCATTTACAGTACAGTACTCACCGTCTTCAACTACATTAACATTGCCTTTATCATCACCGCCGAAGTTTAGAAAATCAAAAAATCCTGCACTTACAGCAGAAACGGTAAATAAGGCAATAACCAATGCAATCAGTAATATTAATTTTTTATTCATTTAATCAACTCAATATATTCTTTTATTGCATCTTTATAACTTCTAAGTGGTTTAAAACCCTTATCAATCCAGTTCTTATTTTCCAAAACGGAATAACTTGGTCTTGGAGCAGGTCTTGCAAACTCGGATGCCGTAACTGGAATGACCTTAACATCCTTTCCGGCAATTTCAAAGATATACCTTGCAAACTCGCACCATGAACAGTAGTCAGAGTTTGTTATGTGGTAAATGCCATAATAATCCGTTTCAATTAGCTTGAATATTGCACCGGCCAGATCGGGAGTATATGTCGGTGTTCCGACTTCATCATATACAACGGTGATTTGTGAGTGATTTTCAGCCAGTTCAAGCATTGTTTTAGGGAAATTCTTGCCGTTTATACCGTACAGCCATGCGGTTCGTACAATATAAAATTTATCCAGGATTTCCTCAATTGCCTGCTCTGCTTTCAGTTTGCTTTTACCGTAAACACTGATTGGACCTATTTCACCGTCTTCGCCAATCGGTTCGGTGGCGCTGCCGTCGAAAACATAATCGGTACTGATATGAACCAGCGCACAGTCGACCTGTCTGCATGCCAATGCCAGATTCCTAACTCCTTCACTGTTGACGGCATATGCGAGTTCCTGATTTTGCTCACATCCATCAACATCAGTGTAAGCTGCCGCATTTATGACGACATCAGGTTTGGACTGGCTGATAAAATCCAGTACATGGTTTTCATCGGTAATGTCCAATGTCTTTGAAGTTGTAAGAATCAGTTCATGACTGTCTTTCAAAACTTCAATCAGATCATGACCCAACATTCCGTTGGAACCTGTAATTAGAATTTTCATAAATATCACTTAAAACTTTTAATATATGTTAAAATATATATTATACTTAATATTTAAAGAAGAGGAGTTTTTTATTATGAAAGTATGTATTATTGGTCAGGGCTATATTGGGCTTCCAACAGCGGCACTTTTTTGTCGCAACCACTGTGAAGTAGTTGGAGTGGATATTTCAGAAGAAATGATAAACAACCTTAATAAAGGTATTATTCACATTGAAGAGCCGGGAATATCAGACATTATAAAAAAGGCTGTTGAACTGGAAGTATATACCGCAAGCCTAACTCCAGAAAAAGCCGATGCTTTCATAATCACCGTTCCAACTCCATATATTGTTGAAAATTACAGCTGTGATTTAAGTTATGTTATAACTGCATGCGAATCAATTTTACCTTACCTTGAAAAGGGAAATACTGTGATTATCGAATCAACAATAGCTCCGATGTCTACCGATGAAACCATTAAGCCTATTTTTGAAAATGCCGGTTTTACAATAGGAAAGGATCTCTATCTTGCACACTGCCCTGAAAGAGTTCTTCCGGGAAGAATAATAGAGGAACTGATACATAATGACCGCATCATAGGTGGCGTGACAGAAGAATGTGCAAAAAAAGCAAGTGAAGTTTACGGTCAGTTTGTTGAAGGGGATTTGATGCTTACCGAAGCAAAAACCGCAGAGTTGTCAAAGTGTATGGAAAATACATTCAGAGATGTTAATATTGCACTTGCAAATGAACTTGCAAAAATATGTACTGAAATTGGAGTCAATGCACTTGACGTTATTGAAATGGCAAACAAGCATCCAAGGGTTAACCTCCACTCACCGGGACCAGGTGTCGGTGGGCACTGCCTTGCAATTGACCCATATTTTATTTATGCAAAAGCGCCCGAAACCGCTAAAATCATTAAACTGGCACGTGACACCAATAACTCAATGCCCGAATTCGTGTGCATGAATGTTAAAAAGATTATTTCCAGAGGTAAAATCGCAGTATTGGGTGTTTCCTATAAGGGAAATACAGGTGATGACAGGGAAAGTCCCGCTTATGAAATTATCGCTGAATTAAGTAATGATTATGAAATAGCCATTCATGACCCTCACATTGAAAATCCTGATTTTGTAAGTTTGGATAAAGCCGCAGAAGATGCAGATTTAATTTTAATACTGTGTGACCATGACGAGTTTAAAAATCTGGATTATGATTTGATTGTCAGAAATATGAAAGAAGCAGTGATATTTGATACTAAAAATATAATAAAGGAAGTTCCTGGCGAAATTAAATTATATAATTACGGGAACTTATATGAATTGAATTAAAAATTAATTGACTGGTCCTGTTGGATTTGATGACCGTTCCATGCTTTTTGACTACTCCATTCTACAGGGTCTTCACTCCAGAATGCATCATTGAATCCCAAGCCTAAAGCCAGAAATACAGCACAGCATGCATAAAGACTGCCAGTGTTAATGTTATTTTCACAGATATCCATCTGTGAACCCATTAATCCACATATCAACCATCCGTCTGAATTGAAGTTCTGATTACCTGCAAACTGTCTTTTAATAACCTTTGTAAGAGCACATCTAACTTGAGCAGGTGAAATGTTTCTTGGTAATGCTTTAAGCAAGGCCGCCTGGGAAAGCAGGTGAAAAACACCGCAACGGTAAGATAATGCTTTTCCTAAAAGAGGATATGTTCCTCCAGGTGAAATTAGTCTTTCAAGCTGTGAAGCCAGTCTTGAAGATCTCATTAACTGAACATCAAGAAGTTCCCCCTCCGGAAGACTGTATTTTCTCATTACCATTAAAATATCATTAAGCATAGGATGTATGACAAGACTATTGAAATAGTTTGACTCGAATTCATCTCCATCGGAGTAAATCCCATCTCCAACATAAAAGTCATCTCTGAACTTGGTTATGGCGTATATCAATCTTTGCTTATCGCATTCGCCTGTGAATTCCAAAAGAGCCGCTTCAATCATTGATGTGTATAAAAGCCAATGATTTTCATAAGGAGCTATGATTCTTGTATTTTTTAATTCACGAATTATTCTGGCCTGAACATCCATTGGCAAATTAAGCCAGATTTCATTTTTAGACCTGAGTAATCCTTGAGCAAATAAAGCAACATCAACTAAAGACTGTTTAGGTTCCACGACAAAAATATAATCATTATTACTAGTACTTACAGCATTTCTAATAGCCTTTAATGTTAAAGCAATGTATTTTTCGCGAATTCCACCTTCTTCTGAATTATCCACACCCAATTCCAACCAAGGTGCGATTCCATTAAATACACGAGCAAATGCTTCAAGATATGCAAATCTCTGCCCTTCCAAAGATTTTGACTCATAAGGCATGTTTTTTCTGAGTGAACCTTTGGCCAAATTATTTAAGACTGGAAAAGCTATTTTTTGTAATGTTGAAACCCAAAAAATCCTATCTTCCCAAACAGGATGTTCTTCCTCTATTATTTGAGGTTCTTCTTCTTTTTTGAATCTTTTAAAAAATGAGTTGCTCATAATTTATATTTTGTTATACATTATATATAAACATTAAAAAGAATTTATATATCTTGTACAACATATACATTTATCATAAGTATTAATTACTATGAATCATAGAAAATTGCGAAGAAATGATTCTCAAATATTAATTGACAGTTCAAGATTTAAAGAGGTTCAAAAATATGCCAACAATGTCTGAAAAAATATTAGCTAGAGCTTCAGGTAGGCAAACTGTAGAAGCTGGAGATATAATTATAGCAAATATTGATATAGCAATGACTCACGATTTAACCGGCCCTCTTTCCGTTGAATCTTTTGAAAAAATCGGAGCCGAAACTGTATGGGACTCATCAAAAATTGTCATCCCTTTTGACCATCAGGTTCCGGCCGATTCAATTGATTCGGCCAATAACCATATCCTAATGAGAGAGTTTGTTAAAAAACATAATATCAAACACTTTTACGATGTTAATGCAGGTGTCTGCCACCAGATATTACCTGAAAAAGGCCATGTACTTCCGGGAGAGGTTATTGTGGGTGCAGATTCACATACCTGTACTCATGGTGCATTGGGTGCATTTGCAACAGGTATCGGTTCAACAGATATGGCCATGGTATTTGCTGAAGGAAATTTATGGTTTAAAGTACCTGAAACCAACAGATTTAACATTACCGGTGATTTAAAAGAAAATGTTTATGCCAAAGATGTTATTTTACACATAATCTGTAAGATGGGTGCTGACGGATCCACTTATAAAGCATGCGAATTTGCCGGTGAAACTGTTTCAGACATGAGCGTTTCAGACAGAATGGTTTTATGTAATATGGCAATTGAAATGGGAGGAAAAACAGGTCTGGTGGAGCCTGACGATAAAACCGTTGAATATGTTGAAAAACGTTCCAGCAAACCGTATAAAGTATTTAAAACAGATTTGGACTCCCCTTCACTCAATATAATAGATATTGATGTCAGCGATTTGGAGCCTCAAATCGCCTGTCCTCACAATGTGGACAATGTCAGACCTGTAAGCGAGGTAGACAGGGAAATCGACCAGGTATTCTTAGGTTCATGCACCAACGGCAGATTAAGTGATTTAAGAGATGCTGCAAAAATCCTCAAAGGCAATAAAATAGCCAATTCCACTAGAATGTTGGTTATTCCAGCATCAAAAGAAGTTTACTTGAAGGCATTGGATGAGGGACTGCTTAAAATATTCGTTGAAGCCGGAGCTCTTGTATCCGCTCCATGCTGTGGTCCATGTCTTGGAGGCCATACAGGAATAATAGGACCCGGCGAAGTAAGTCTTTCAACATCCAACAGAAACTTTAAAGGAAGGCAGGGTTCAAGTGACGGTGAAGTTTACCTATCTTCAGCGGCTGTTGCTGCAGCTTCAGCCATTGAAGGACGAATTGTGGCACCGGAGTGATTAGATGAAAGGAAAAGCTTGGAAATTTGGCAACGATATTGACACAGACATAATAGTTCCTGGAAGATATTTAATCTATACTGATGAAGAAAGACTGTCCCAGCATTGTATGGAAGGTCTTGATCCTGATTTCAATGAAAAATGCAATAAAGGCGATTTTATTGTAGCCGGCAAAAACTTCGGATGCGGTTCATCAAGGGAACACGCCCCAATTGCTCTTAAAGGTGTCGGCATATCCGCCGTTATTGCCGAATCATTTGCAAGAATATTTTACAGAAACGCTACAAATGTTGGAGTTCCGCTTTTAGAAGCTCCGGGAATCAGTGAACTTATAGAGGATGGAGAAGAAATCGAAGTGAACATGGAGAAAGGAACAATAACTGCTTCAAACGGCGAAGAAATTAAATTCAAGAAATTACCTCCATTCATGTTGGAAATCCTAAATCAAGGTGGTTTAATTGAGTACCTCAAAAACAAATAAATATAAAATCGCAGTGGTTCCGGGAGACGGAATCGGAAAAGAGGTTATGAAGGCAACATTAAGTGTGCTGGATAATTTAGATATGGAATTTGAATATGTTTACGGTGACGCCGGAGATGAATGCCTTGAAAAAACAGGTACAGCACTTCCCGGTGAAACTTTAGACATTATAAGAGATGCGGACGCATGTCTGTTTGGTGCGGCCGGTGAAACAGCAGCTGACGTTATTGTTAAAATACGTCAGGAAATGAAAATGTTTGCCAATCTAAGACCCGTTAAAGCTTATCCCAATACTAACTCATTATTTGAAAATATTGACTTTATGATTGTACGTGAAAATACGGAAGGAATGTACATTGCAGATGAGGAGTCATATACTGATGACGGTGCAATAGCAAGACGTATAATAACAAAAGAAGCTGAAAGACGCATCATTGATTATGCATTCAATTATGCAAAAGAAAATAATAAAACAAAAGTGACAGCAGTTCATAAAGCCAATGTACTCAAAAAAACCGATGGCCTGTTTCGTGAAATTTTCTATGAAGTTGCAAAAGAATATCCCGACATTGCAACCGAGGACTTTTACGTGGATGCAACCGCAATGTATCTTATCACACAGCCTGAAAGTTTTGAAGTTATTGTAACGACCAATCTTTTCGGAGATATATTATCTGATGAGGGAGCAGGTCTTGTTGGAGGCCTCGGCTTAATCCCGTCAGCAAATATCGGCGAAGATGGGGCACTGTTTGAACCCGTTCACGGTTCAGCACCTGATATTGCAGGTCAAAATAAAGCCAATCCGATAGCCATGATGCTTTCAGCAATAATGATGCTTAGATATCTGGGTGAAAATAGGGAAGCTGACAGATTTGAAGCTTCAATATTAAAAGTACTGAATGATGCTAATACTTTAACTGGTGATTTGGGCGGTTCAGCAACAACCGATGAATTGACCAGAGAAGTTATAAAAAATTTATAAAAGGAGATTGAAAAAATGAATTTCAAAAAATTAACTAAAATGCAAATGGCAGCACTTTTTATCATATTCATTATGGTACTAAGTGGGGTAGCTGGATTCTTACTCATTATATTTAGCAGTGGAATGTAAATAAAAAAATAAAAGGATGTATTTATATGGCAAAATATGAAATAGCAGCAGTAGTTGCAGAATTTAACTATGATATTACACAAATGATGTTGGAACTTGCTCAGGCAGAAGCAAAAAACAGAGGCTGTGAAATTACAAAAGTTGTTGCAGTTCCTGGCGTATTCGATATGCCTCTTGTAATTAAAAAATTATTGCAAAAAGGGGAATATGATGCAATCATCACCCTTGGTGCTGTAATTGAAGGTGCAACTGACCACGATCAGATTGTAGCCCAGCACGCTTCCCGTAAAATTGCTGATTTAGCTCTTGAGTACGATACTCCGGTAGCGCTTGGAATTACCGGTCCGGGCATGACAAGAATGGATGCCCACAGACGTGTTAAAAACGCTAAAAGTGCTGTTGAAGCAGCTATTAAAATGTGCGACAGATTAAAAGAAATCTAGTGATTAAATGGAAATTTTAAAACCTCATGAACTAAAAGAAAAATTCAATGACCCCTGGATTGCGCCATACAAAAAAGTACTGACTATGGTTGACGGGGACAAAGTGGAACTTGTAGAGTACCACCCGTGCATTTCAGGGTCTCACTGGTTATTGAATCAATATAGAAACAATTCTGAACTTATTGATTCCGCTTATCGTGACGGGAACAAGCACGTCTACAGATGCCATGTGGGAAAGGCTCCTCTAGATTTGAAAGCCAGTTTCAATGCCGCTGGAATTGATGAGATTGTTGTTGACGGTGATGAAGTCAAAATTACACATGCAGGTCTTGCCGGAGCGGGCGTTGGAGCCGGAATGTGCAGAGGAATGGGTGAAGGCGTTAAATATGTTGAACTTATCCAGGTTGGAGGAGGTTCAAAAGTTGGAAAAGCCACTGTCGTAACACCTAAACTTGAAAAAGTGGTTATTGGTGTTGACGATACCGATACCAAAGATGCCGGTGCCACCTGGACAATGGCTCATAACCTTGGTGTTGAACTTGCAGGCGAAGGATTTGAATATCTCGACCACATTATCGTTCAGTTATATCCGCACAATCCTCATAAAACCCAAAACTGTGTTTCAATTGCTTTAACTTTCGCAGTTGAAGAATCCGAAAAACAGGACCTAATTGATAAAGTCATTGAAATTCTTAAAAGAGACACTTTATCCGATAAAACAGCAATAGCCGTTCTGGAAGGTTTGGATATTCCTCCTAAACTAAGAGAGTATTCAATTGCTACAAAATCAGGAATGATGGATGTTGAAACTGCAGAAGCTGTTGCCGATGAATTGAATATTACTTTGATTGCAGTTACAGGCCAGCAGGGTAAAGTTGGTGCCCTTGCAGCTCTTGGTCTTTATGATGATGTTGAAGAAGCGGTTAAGGCATACGAAAATAAAATCTAGAATTTAATCTTCTAGATTTTTTAACTTATTTTTATCTATATTAAAGTTAAGGAACGTTCCCTGACTTTCACGTGGAATCTGTTTTATGGATGTTGTATTTTTATCCTTGAACAGTATTTCAACCGTATGATTATCATAATCAAATGTTACATTGCTGTTCTTTTTAAAGTTGAATGAAGTGAAAAACTCATCATTTATTGAAATGTCATATGTGGAGTTCTTTTTAAAGATTCCGGATGAGTAGGCAACAGACGTGTTGTCTAAAAATATTTCATAAGTACAGGATCGGGCATCTCTTGAAGAGACAATATACTGCTCATAAACAGTAGTATTATCATTTTCATAACTGTGAATCATTACAGTCCCTTCAAACACTTCTTTTAAACGACTGTTTTGAATTACATTACCACTTTCAAGGTTTAAAAAGTTTTTAACCTCTTTAGGCAATCTCAATACATTATGCTCCCCTTCCCTTGCTTCATTAATCAGATAGACATCATCATCTATCTGTATCGTGTCATTTGCTTTAACTCCCAAGGTCATCATTGCATCAGCGGGCATGCGTATCTGATCTGATTCATCTTCAAGGGCATTGTCTACGACATAGGGACCTCTTACAGAAATTGTATTGTCTCTTTGTGAATTATCTGCATAGATAATCAGGTTTCGAGAATTAGGTTCAATTGACAGAACACCATTTTCAAAGTGTGCCGCACCGATGAATGTTGAAATCATTAAAAGCAAAATGATAATCGAAATGATAAGTGGAAAATGAATTTTAACAAAAGATTTAAGAAGATTTCCCCTAGGAGTCTTTTTAAACATTATAATTGACTTAATAATGACTTTAACAATGTAGAAAACCGCTATTATCAATCCGATTATACTTATCATTATTCCAATTGACAGCGGAACAAAATTAACGAAAAATATTGTGAACAGTCCTAAAATAACCATTGATAAACCAACAATTGACATACGAATGAAATATCCGATGTCATCAATCATGATTACGCGACCGTACTTATTGGCACGGTTCATAATTGTTCTTACAACTTCATTAGCCATTAAATTCAAATCAGCCAGCGGAGACATGTCATGTTCAATTGCACCAATGTCAACTTCCATAATTGAAATTCCAAGTACATCAGCATCAATAACAATACCCACATCCACACCGTAATCCTTTTCAAAATTAATACGTTTTAATACAGTTTTACGCGCTGCAAACTGACCGCTTAAAGGTTGTTCGAATGAAATTTCAGGGAAGAAAAAGTTTAAGAGCGGTTTTGCAGTAAGTTCGGTTACACGTCCATGAGCACGGGCAAATTTGGTTTTGGTAATATCTGTTTTGCCTTCAAGAATCGGCATGATCATTGCTTCCACTTTTTTGGATGTCAGGTTATGAATATCCGCATCAATGAAAGCTATAATATCACATTCGGCATCCTTATAACCGGTGAACAGTGCTTCACCCTTACCCTTGTTGGTTTCATGGTTTATAACACGGGCTCCTGCTTTAATTGCTTCTGATTCTGTATTATCGGATGACCCATCATTGACAACAATGATTTCATCGACAAACGACACCTCTTTGACTACCCCAACAACGGTAGCTACGGTATCCTCTTCATTATAAGCCGGAATAATTACTGAAACCTTCTGGTATTTTTTGGGTTTTTGAGTTTTAACACTCGCCAGTAAAAATGCAAAAATTACTAAAAACCAATACAATATAAATTCACCATTTTCTAATTTCTACATTTATAATTATTTAATTCGACTAGTTATAAATGTTTTTAAAAAATCAAACGAAATAATTATTATAGTATATTACCAAAAGTTTTCATCATTGTTTGAGATTACTTTTCAAATGCTCTCTTGGAGTTCTTTTAAATATGATTCAA
>CACZNW010000040.1 GCA_902782595.1 uncultured Methanobrevibacter sp.
AAAAAGATTAATTCAAAATGAAAAATATGAAAAATTTCAATAAAAAACCCATTTCAACAAGAGGGAGCATTCAACTTGACAGTCCCGTATCTATATGCAAAAAATCCATATATTTCAACTAATCCCTAAAATAATAATATTATCTACATCTAATCAACATCATCAAGTATAAAAACATCTTCAATAGCGTTTTTACCCAAGATTTTAGTAATTTTATAGGCCAATATTAAGGAAGGATTGTAGCGAGCATTTTCTAAAGCGTTTATTGTTTGACGTGTGACACCAGCTAAATCGGCCAACTCCTGTTGAGTTATACCTTTATCCTGGCGGAATTTTCGTATTTTTGTTTCCAAATTATCACCTATTATAAATGATTTATAACAGTAATAATAAATCTTTATATGAAACAATATAAATGTTTGCTAAAATTTAATTAACTGAACAACAAAAATAGTATTGTTATATAATTTTATATTATAATGAAAAAATACCCCGACCTGTTTAAGGTTGGGATGAATTTCACAAAAAGTGCATTGGGAATACTTTCAGATGCTCTCTGATGTACTTTAAATAAAAAAACAAATAAATTAATAAATGACAATGACAAATATTAATCAAACTTTTTTCAACAATAAACAAGTCAAAAAAAGTTAAAATGATTGAATATTGTCTGAACCTTCGGAACGAGGGGGATAGCACGGTAATCCTATACTCATAAGAGTATACAACCCGTGAAGTAATAATCTTCAACTTCTACAAAGTTGAGGTAGTTCAAAAGAGATGATAAAAAATGGCTATACACCCAATTGAATTCAGGTATGGTACTCCCGAAATGAAAAACATTTGGGAAGAAAAAAATAAATTACAGAGAATGTTAGACGTTGAAGCGGCACTGGCTCTGGCTGAGGGAAAACTCGGAATTATCCCTCAGGAAGTTGCTGATGAAATTGCAGCAAAAGCAAATACAGATTACGTGAAACTGGAAAGAGTAAAAGAAATTGAAGCAGAAACAAACCACGATATAGCTGCATTATCAAAATCAATAACCGAAGTATGTGAAAACGGTGCAGGAGAATACGTCCACTTCGGAGCCACATCCAACGACATCGTTGACAGTTCAAATTCCCTGCTCATACGTGACTCCATCGAAGTGCTTGAAGAAAAACTGGAAAGACTAACAAAAACAATGCTTGAATTGGCAAGTGAAAATAAAATGAAAGTATGTATCGGACGTACACACGGCCAGCACGCACTTCCAACCACCTATGGAATGAAATTCGGACTTTGGGCGGATGAACTTCACAGACAATACGTAAGACTGGAAAATGCAAAATCAAATGTCTGCGTTGGAATGATGGACGGAGCGGTTGGAACCACTGCAGCACTGGGCGAACAGGGATGGGAAATTCACAAAACCGTTGCAGAAATTCTAGGCCTTCCTGCAGCTACAATAACAAATCAGGTCGTTCAAAGAGACAATCACGTCGAGTTCATAAGTGTTCTGGCAAATATCGCATCCACATTAGACAAAATCGCTCTTGAAATCAGAAGTCTTCAGAGAACAGAAATCATGGAAGTTGGAGAATATTTCGACCCTGAAAAACAGGTCGGAAGCAGCACAATGCCTCATAAGATGAATCCTATTACTGCCGAGAGAATCTGCGGAGTTGCAAGAATTGTTAAATCATACGTCAATGCAGCACTTGACAACAATCCCCTATGGCATGAAAGAGATTTGACCAATTCCTCCTGTGAAAGAATAATGTTTCCGGAAAGCTGTATTTTAACCGATTACATCCTTAACCTGACAATTAAGTTAATGAACAATCTGGTATTCTATGATGAAAACATCGAAAGAAACCTTAACTTTACCAACGGTCTTGTCATGGCTGAAAGACTGATGGCAGAGCTGACCCGTGCCGGAATGGGAAAACAGACCGCCTACGGAATCGTCAGGAAAAATGCAATAAAAGCAAATAAGGAAAAATTACTCCTCGGTGAGTTAATCCTTGAGGATGAAGAGGTTCAAAAATACCTGACAAAAGAGGATGTTGACAAAATCATGGACCCTCACACATACACAGGTTCCATTCCAACAATCATCGACGAACTGCTAGAACAGTCCAAAGAGTGGTTTAAATGAGTGATTTTAAGGAACTCCGTTCAATAGAACTGACTTCATTTACTGCAATAACTGCCGGAATTTCAGTGTTATTTTCAATAATCGCTGCAGTTATTCTTTCCATTGGAATATCTCTGCTGGTTCCGAACGGATCAAGCATCATAATATACCTTATTCCAACAGTCATTGTAGGCTCTTTCATGTTTACAATCTATAGTTCATTCAGCGAAGGCCTGTTTTATAATTTGCTTGCCCGAAAATTAAAAACCGTGGCAGTTGAACTTAAGGACGGAAAGGAAATCGTTAAAATATCAACAACCGAAACTGCAATGATGGTTTCAATTATCCTGACAATACAGGTAATTCTAATCTATCTGGTATCAGTTTTAATATTGCCTTTGCTTTTAAGTACAGCAATGCAGACTCTGCTTTATTCCGGCCAGCAGGTGATAGCCTATGAGATTTATCAGCTGTTAGTCTTCATAAGCCAGCCTGTAACAATTGCAATATTCATATTCGGCACTTTCATTATATCCTTTGTTTTTATTTTAATAGGAACCTATATCTATAATATTCTGGCAAAAAGCGGCAGAGGAGTTGTTTTGAATTTAAGTAACGAAAATGGTCTGACTGCAATTGATTCAGTTGACAGTTTAAGACTTGCCATTGTATTTGCAATTATCAGCGCTGTTTTAAATTTAGTTACCGGAATAATAATGATTATAAGCGGTGCACCATTAACCACCGGTGCCGGTAATTTTTTAGGAGGTTTTGTCGGAGGATTTATTTCAGCATACCTCATGGGATTATTCTACAATTTCCTGGCTCCCAAACTTGGAAAATTAAAATTGGAATTGATTGATTTTAAAATCAATTAATTTTTATTTCTTTTTATTTCAGGCACATATCTTTTAAGCATTAACGAAAGAGATATTACAGTTACCGAACTCATTGCCATTGCAAGACCTGCAAGAGCCGGATGAAACGTTATTCCGAATGCAGGATACAGTACTCCCGCTGCAACCGGAATCAGTATTGAATTATATGCAAATGCCCAGAAAATGTTTTCCCTGATTCTTCGCATTACCTTTTTGGAAAACTGAACTGCTGCAACAACATTTTCCAAATCACCCTCCATCACAACAATGTCCCCACTTTCCATAGCTATATCAGTACCGTTACCCATTGCAACACCTATATCTGCCTGTGTAAGTGCCGGTGCATCGTTTATGCCGTCTCCAACAAAAAGAACTTTTCTAGTATTGTTTGCCTGAGCATCCTTAACAATGGCCAGTTTGTTTTGGGGAAGAATTTCCGCTTCAACGTTGTCAATTCCAACCTCTCCTGCAACATTCACTGCGGTTGAGCGATTGTCACCGGTTAACATGTATGTTTCAACGCCCATCCTGTGGAATTCATCGATTGTTCTTCTGGAGGTGGGTTTGATTTTATCAGACAGTGACAGGATACCCTTAACAGATTTATCAACTGCGATAATAACAATTGTCTTGCTTAAAGCTTCAAGTTCATGACATTTATCAAGGATTTCTCCGGAAACTTCAACATTACATGCTTTCATTAAGGCAAGGTTGCCTGCAAGAACCTCACTATCATTTACCGTGGCCTTAATTCCCTTGCCCGGAACGTTTTCAAATTCATCAGTGTTATTAAGTTTTAAACCCATCTCCTTCGATTTATTGACAATGGCCTTTGCAATTGGGTGTGTTGAGTTCTGCTCTACAGTCGCAGCAATTTCAATCAGTTCATCCGGAGAAATGCAGGCGATGATATCATCGACTTCAGGCTTTCCTTCAGTTATTGTTCCGGTCTTGTCGAATGCCGCAATGTCAATTTGCCCCGCATTTTCCAGAGTATCTCCGTTTTTAATTAAAATTCCAAACTCAGCAGCTCTTCCGATTCCGACAGTAACCGCTGTTGGAGTTGCAAGGCCCAATGCACAAGGACATGCAACTACAAGAATAGAAATCAGACATGTTAAGGAGAACAGCAATGTTTCTCCAAGTACAAGGTACCATATTAAAAACACAGCGACTGCAATGGTCAATATAACCGGAATGAAATATGATACAATAGTATTTGCAAATTTTTGAACCGGAGGTCTTGAAGACTGTGCTTTTTCAACCATACGGATAATATTTGACAATACAGTTTCCTTTCCGATTTTTTTGGCTCTGACATATAAAATTCCATCCTGATTGACTGTTCCGGCGAATACTTCTTCACCGTCATTTTTGACTTTTGGAATCGGTTCGCCGTTGATCATGGACTCATCAACATATGATTCCCCGCCGACAACATCCCCGTCAACCGGAATCTTTTCACCGGGTTTTACCAAAAGCAGGTCACCTACACCGATACTTGCGATTGAAACTTCCCTCTGTGATGTTATCTCATCATTTTCATCAACCTCAATTGCTGTTGCTGAGGTTGGCTGAAGACCAATCAGTTTCTTAATAGAGTCGGATGTTCTTTTTTTAGCTTTTGCTTCAAGATATCTTCCAATCATTAAAAATGAGGGAAGCATTACCGCTGAGTCGTAAAACATGAAAGTGTGGTCGAGGACAATTCCGAATGTTGCGAAAATACTTGAAACATATGCTACAAGGATACCCATTGAATACATTACATCCATGTTCAGATTCTTATGAATTAAACCGTTGATTCCGGCTTTTAGAATTGGCAAAGACACATACAAAAATGGGAAAATACTTATAATCAGTGACAATAGTCCCATTGATGATATGTGCAGTCCGGTTGCCTGATGAAGCGGATGAGCGATGCCACTCAAGGGGTCAAAACCGGCAAACATTAAAATCATCAAAACGGCCGAGAAAAATAATCCGACGATTATTCTGTTGCGTTTATCCATTAAATCATTTTGATAAATTGCATCTTCATCGATTTCACTTTGACCTTCAACTCCCAGAAGTTCAAATCCCAGTGATTTAATCACATCCTCCATTTCATCCAGGGTTACCTTTGATGAATCATACCTTATTCTTGCTGACTGTGAGGTTAAGTCTGCCTTAACATCAAAAATTCCGTCCAGTCTGATTAGAAAATTCTCCACGTTCATTGTACATGACGCACAGTGCATGCCCTGAATCCTTATGGTCATTTCATCCGAGTGGAGTTCAAAACCGAGATTTTTAACCAGTCGTTCAATTTCATCGTATGAAATCTTTTTGGTGTCGACGGTAATATGGAGTTTATTTGCCGCAAGGTCCGCATCAACATCTTCCACACCTTCAATTTTTCCAAAGGTTTTATTTACGCTTAAAACGCATGATGCACAATGCATTCCTTCTATTGACAAATCCATATGTTTATGCTTTACCATTGTTATCACAGCCGTATTAATGTATAATAATATTTAGGTTATACTAAAAATAGTTTATTTTAATTTGCCTGTGAGGAACTGTTCTTCTAAATCTTACCTTGGGATATCCGATTACAAATGCAGAGTACATGTGCTTGTTTTTGTCAATACCTGAAAAGAAATTCATTAGTCTTTCATGGTCGATTTCATCAGCCTTTAAAATGAAAAGTGAATAAAATCCTCCGAGGCCTAATGAGTAGGCAAGCAGTTCCATTCGGGTATTTGCTATAACTGCACTTGTTTTATCAGCTGAAAAGGTTAAAATAAGCTGTTTTCCACCCCATAGTAAAGGATGGAATTTTTTTGTAGAATCATCTCTTAAGTAATCTCCGAATTCCCTGATTCTGAAAAACTGATTTTCTTCGACTTTAATAATATCATATACTAACTGCATGAATTCATCCAGTTTTTCATCCAGAACGACGAATTCCACATCCTGAGCATTCTGGGCGGAAGGTGAATAATATGCTCCCTCAAACAATTTATCAAAAGTGGGTTTATCGATTTTTTTATTTTTAAACCACCGGACTGAACGTCTCTGTTTTAAAAATTGAAGCAGATCATCATAACTTACCGGAATTTCACGAAAGTCATATTCCTCAATCCTGTCTTCATGACCTTCAAAGCTTTTAAGCGTTATGGCATTCGATTTGCAGACCGCCATACAGTGTCCACATTCAAAGCAATTGCTTCCGACCTCAACTGCAAAGTCATCGACGATTATATTGTCCCTGATACAGACCTGCATACATTGTTTGCATGAGGTGCACAATTCCGGATTAATTCTTAACTTCCGCTCCATCCTGCATAACCCTTAAAATATTATCATTGTCACTTAAAACAGCAATGTCATCCAATGGATTTGAGTTGACTAAAATCAAATCTGCAGTATAGTTTTCTTTTACAAGTCCAAGATTATCCATTCCCATGAATTCAGCTGCCTTAACAGTTCCGGATGCTATTGCCTCTTCGGGAGACATTCCGATATCTGTTAAATGTATCAGTTCTTCCAGATTATGTCCGTGAGGGATGACTCCACTGTCAGTTCCCATCAGTATGTTGACACCCTCTTCATAGGCAACTGAGATGTTTTCCTTGTGAACTTTAACGATTTCCTTTAATTTTGCTGTTTTTTCGGCGGCATAACTGTCCCATACGGGAAAACCGTTTTTATATAAAAACTGATGAACAAGAAGTGTTGGAACAAGGCTTACACCATTTTTCACCATTTTTCTGGAAGTTTTTCTATCGATGAAAGTGCCGTGTTCAATTGAACTGAATCCGGCTTTGATACAATTGTTCATTCCCTTTAAACTGTGACAGTGCGCCGATACCTTCATATCACTGGCACCTGCTTCCTTAACAATTGTTTTGAGTTCCTTTTTATTGAACTGTGCAAATTCAGGTGATGTGTTTGTTGTAAGTACTCCTCCGCTTGCCATTACTTTTATAAAGTCGGCTCCTGCCCTTTTAACTTCACGGGTTTTCTTCAAGACCTCTTCAACACCGTCACATCTTCCCTTGGGAAATCCGGGATAGATTATCTCCATGTCCCATCCGGAGGGTAAGAACAGGTCAAAATGCCCGCCGGTCATTACCAGAGGAGTGATTGAGAGGTGTATTTTTGGAGCGGTGAAGAGTTTGCGCTTTTGAGCCAATTTAAAACTTAAATCTGCAGACCCGCAATCCCTGATTGTTGTAACTCCCGCATTTATTGTCTGCAAGCTGTGAGGTACGGCATTGTAGAAATGAATTCCCAATGGATTTGCCATATTTTCCTCTTTGTGGAATCCTTTTGCAAAAATATGAGTATGACAATCAATGAACCCTGAAAGAAGATAGTTATCCTGTCCGTCAATGGTATTGTCAGTTTCGGCTTTAATTTTGGATGAGGAGATTTCCCTGATTATATTATCCCTGATTAAAACGTTCTGACTGGTTTGAATTTCTTCAAACGGATTTATGATATTTACATTTTCAATTAAAGTCTGCATAATTACCCCGAATGTTATAATATTGTTATGGTTCCGTTGTCTCCATCAACTTCAACCATTGTTCCGGCAGTTAAACCTTCAGTTTCACAGGGTGAATCAACCATCGGAATGTCGGACATTATGGCTCCGGTAGCGATAATGGGCTCTGCGTTTAAACAGATTATGGCATTTGGAGCGGTGTTATTTTTCATCATCTGAAAAATTACGTAAGACCCGACGGTGGAACCTTTGCCCCCCGGAATAAAGAGAACCTTATCCTTTATGATTTCACCTTTTAATTCGTGGTTGGGGTCGATTATTTCACCGTTTTCAGGGTTGACTCCTCCCAGAAAACTGATCGGTTCTGATGAAACAATTAATTCGCCTTTTCCTTTTCCTTTTGAAATATTTCTACATTCAATCATTAAAATCACTATAATATTTTATCTCTTACTTCTTCGCCACGGTTCAATGCATTTGTTGACATTACAGTATCGGCCAATGCCCAAATCCAAATAACTGTGCACAATAAAAATCCTATTAGAATCAGAATTAAAATTGCAGACACTACATATGCTATTAAAAACATTGATCCCTTATGGTCAAGGCCTAAATAGATTTGACCGAGTCCTGGAAGAAATATGCTTAAAATAACTGCTATAATAATATTTTTTTTAGCGTCAGGGGATTTTACACTGGACTTGACAATGTCTCCGGATAAATTTTGCCCGCATTCGGGGCAGAACTTGAATTCACCTGAAATGGGATTTCCACAGTTATAGCAGTAATTAACATTATTAAATGATTTGGAAACTGGAGCTGCATCATTTAACTCATTTGATTCTATTAAAGCTACATTATCTGTTTCCTCCTCAGGTTCTATTTCTTTAATGTTTGCAATATATGCTCCACAATTTTTACAGAATTTGGCTTCTGGAACATCCTTTCCACAATCCGGACAAAACACCATTTTAAATCACATCAACTTTCATAATTTCTCTTAAAACTGCAGTCGCATAAGACCCCTTGTTTATTGAAAATTCACACAATACACCTTCATCGGTCGGCTCTGCTGATGCATCCCAAACCTGAAATCTCATTGAACGTCTTAACCCGTGACTTCCAAGACGAGGCATTTTCGGAACTTCAAAGTCCTGTTTTGTAAGATTATAACCCTTCAGGACATTTTCTTCCATTTCACCTACAATACCTCCCGCATACGGGACTTTGGTACCGTATAAAGGACATGTGGGATCGGCCTTGAAAGCATCCATCAGTTCCTGATACTCTTCAGGGGTTTTATCATAGACTATGTGCTCTTCAGTATCTATGATAATGTCACCTTCAATGTAGGTGTCGATTCCCATGGCCACCCGGTTGCTTACAGCTTCATTGAATAAGTATGACTGGTATGCATGTACAAACATTCTCTGAAGAGGTTTTGGAAGTGCGTACAATGCATTCTTATATGATTTTTCTGTTAATTCACCTTTCTTTGAATCTTTAATCAGTTCCCTAATCATCATTTTTTCATATCTCATTCCCTTGCCCATCAGATTCAGGGACTCTTCGAGGTTTCCGTCATCATAAGCACGTCTTGCCATCTGGTTCTGTTCATGTTCTTCTTCGGACGGTCCTCCGATATATCTGTCTACTGCTTTTTTAAGGTCATTTTCAATTAAAGCCTCTCCGACAAGGTGAGTGTTTGTTCTCGGTTTTCCGAATCTCTGCCATCCAAAGTAATTCGGAACCCCAGTAGTCTGAAGTGTTTCAAGCACTTCATTTGCAATATCTGCCGAAGCATCAATATCATCCAGGTCCCTGATTAAAATTTTAAACTTGTTTCCTTTAAGCTGACCCATTCTGAGTTTTTTGCGGCCACGAACTATCTTTAAAAATTCAGTTTTATAAATGTCCAGGTTTTCAACCTGTCTGAACTGTTCCGGCGAATCCATATTTGCAATGCAAATCCACTGTCTGGTTAAAGCCTTTTTATCTTTCATTCCTGCAAAGCCCATTCTTTTTCTTGAAATATGCAGGTCCCTTGAGATATCCAAGACAACGTCAAGTGTGGTTCTTCCAAGCTTTTCAATCCAGATGTAAATGTTTGGACCCTCTCCTGTGGGAGTGACTTCGGGAATTTCTTCAACATAAAAATCTTCATACCGGTTTCTGATAGTTCCCCCAATTCCTTTTTGGGAAGTAACATATGTATTAGCATTTAACATAATAATCACGGAAATTATAATGCCCTGGCCGGGA
>CACZNW010000041.1 GCA_902782595.1 uncultured Methanobrevibacter sp.
AAGTAACCAAAAGTTATCTTTCTCTTACATTATTATAGTAACAAAAAGTTATATAAAGGTTTCGATACATAAGGTATAATCATGACTTATACAAACGACATTGAGAAAAATGGAAAACCTCAAAGAAATGTCAATTTATCCAATGGAAACATAGAAATTAGAGGAAACTATGGTGAAAATGGAGAAGGCATTGATGTGGAAGATATCCTTGATGTTATGGGTTGTAAAACTAGAAGAGACATTATAAGTCTTTTAAGGGAAGAACCTATGTTTGTTAGTGAAATTTCAAGTGCCCTGGATATTGGTCAAAAAGCCATTATAGCTCATTTGAGGGCTATGGAAGATGTGGGCATATTGAATTCTTCTTATAAAAAAATATTAAGAGGCCGTCCTCGTAAATATTATGATTTGCAGAATGAGGTTATTATTCAAATTACTATTAACAGCAATACATTTGACATTAACTTAACAGAGGGCATGTTCGACACATTACAACTCCCATCAGGTGATGAATGGTCTAAATTGTTAGACATTGAAAGAAGAATTGATGATGGACAACTCGAGGCAATTGATGAGTTGAAAAATCAGATTAGACTATACGGTAATCTCCTTGAAAGAGCAGAATATATTCTTGAGAGAACTGCCAAAAACAGATAAAATTGTTTGAATTAACCTTCAAACATTTTTTTACTTTTTTTAGCAACAATGCACTGGCCTAATGATACGGATCCGTCTCCGGCACAGGTATTAAGATGTTGAATGAAATTAAGACCACTGCCTTCAACATAGTTTTTAACGCATTCGGTTATGGCCTCATTGTAAAATACTCCTCCTGTCGCCCCGATATCCGAAACATTATTTTTGATTCCTGCCCTGACTGCAAGTTCGCTTAAACCATTCGCAACTGCAGCTTGACCTGCGGCAGCAACATCCGCCTTTTTCTCGCCATGTTTATATAATCTCACAACTTCGCGAAGAATTTCAGTGGTGTTAAGCTGATTGTTCTCAATTATAACTGGAATTTCCAGTTCTTTTGTAGAGTAATATGCGGCGGATTCAAGTTTCATTGAACATTCTCCTTCATAGGTTCGCTCATGACAGATTTCAAGTGCAACCGCAATTGAATCAAGAACCCTGCCCGTACTTGTGGTGACTCCAACATTTATTCCGGAATCAATCTGTTTTTTAATGTTTCTGATTTCCATTTCACCATATTTAAAGTAATCAGAATAATGTTTAATTAACTCGTCATCTTTAAGGATACTTGCAAGCATTCTTGCAGGATATCTGGTTGCAACATCCCCTCCAGGCATCAGCTGAGGTTCGAGATGTGCCAATCTTTTAAAGCTATTGATGTCGGTATAAAGAATTTCTCCTCCCCAGCTGTTACCGTCACTTCCATAGCCCACCCCATCTGCAGCTATTGCTATCATCTCATCGGTTCCATGGTCATTTGCAAGTGCTACGGTGTGGGCATGATGATGCTGTACCGGCAAAACTTCGGCATCATATTTTTCAGCCAGTTCATGAGCCAGTCGTGTTGTAAAAAAATGAGGATGCATGTCACAGGCAATAACATCAAACTCATTGATTTTAGTAATTCTTTCCATATTCTCAATGGCTTTTCGCAAAAACATCAGTGTCTTTGGCTTGTTTGTATTTCCGATATGCTGTGAAGGATATACCTTATCTCCTCTTGACATTGAAAATGTCACGTCAAGTTCCGGACCCAGTGCAAGTACATTCAAATCATTAATATCATAATTTATTGAATATGGCTCCGGAGTATATCCTCGTGAACGTCTGATGAATGACAGCTCATCGTTTCTGAATCTTATCACTGAATCATCGCACCTGTTCAGTATACGACGGTTGTGAACAAGTGAATAATCGTTAACACCGTTGATGATTTGCGAATTTTCTATCATCATTGGCTCACCGGGAATATTGGCCGAGGTCATGACATAAGTGTCAATATCTCCTTCATCAAACAGCAGATAATGCATTGGAGAGTATGGAAGCATAACTCCAATATTGTGAAGGCCGGGTGAGAGGGATTCGGGGAATTCATAATCATCATTTTTCTTTAAAATAACTATGGGTCTTTTATTTGATGTAATGGTTTTGATTTCCCTTTCGGATAATATGGCATATTTTTCAAGACTTTCGAGGTCTTTACACATCACTGCAAATGCCTGATTTGGTCGGTTAAGGCGTTTTCTCAACTCTCTAATTGCCTCATCATTATAGGCATCAACAACCAGATGTGTTCCACCAATACCTTTTATGGCAAGGATTTCACCATCTTTTAAAATCTCAGCACCCTTTTTAATAGGATTTTCAACATCCAATTTTTCACTGCCTTTATAAATTGACATTTCGGGTCCGCAGTCGCCACAGCAGATTGCCTCACCGTGGTAACGTCTGTCGAGGGGTTGGGTGTATTCTATCCGACAGTCTTGACATAGTGGAAAATCCTCCATTGAGGTTCGCACACGGTCATAAGGTACACTTTCAATAACTGTAAATCTTGGTCCGCAATCTGTGCATGCATTAAAGGGATACTTGTAACGTCTGTCATTCGGATTTCTGATTTCTTCAAGACACTTGTCACAAATTGCAATGTCCGGAGGTATTACACTGACACCGGAGTATGTATCTCCACTTTCAATTATCTCGAATGTTTTATAATTTTTAATTTCAATTTCCCTTACCTCCATGGAATCTATTTTAGCTATGGGAGGTAATTCCTCAGGTAATCTTTCAACGAAACAGGATGTTTCATCACCTTCTATTATGATTTCAACCACATTTCCAAGATTTCTGACATATCCTTTCAGATTCAAATCGCTGGCCAGTCTATATACATATGGTCGAAATCCCACACCCTGCACAATACCCTGTGTTAAAATCATTAAAGCTTTCATTATAATTATAATATTGTAAGTTAAATTTTATATAATTTTATCTTCAATATTTAATATTATGAAAGATATTCTTGAAAGACTTGCAAATGGACAGATTGATACTGCCGAAGCGGAAAAACTCTTGAAGGCAAATAATATTCTGGAGTTTGATGACATTGCCAAGTTTGATATTAAACGAAATCAGAGAACAGGATTTCCCGAAGCAATATTTTCTCCAAGTAAAGATTATGAAGATTTAATAACAATAATTAGAAATTATCTTAAAAAAACTGATGAGGACTTAATAATTACAAAATTATCATATGACCGTTATGAAAAAATTCTGGAGGATCTTGGTGAAAATGCCCATATTTTCGATTATAACCGGAGAGCTCAGATTTTAATCATACGAAAGGAAATTAGAAATAAGGAACCAATTGCAAAAATAGGAATAATAACTGCAGGCACTTCAGATATCAATATTGCAGAAGAAGCAAGGGTAATTGTCGAGCAGGGAGGATGTGAAGCAATTGCTTCATATGATATCGGTGTTGCAGGAATTCACAGACTTTTTCCTCAAATCGCTCATATGGTCAGTGAAGGCGTAAGGGTATTTATAGTCTGTGCAGGAATGGAAGGGGCACTTCCATCAGTCGTTGCAGGTCTTGTCGACGTTCCGGTTATAGCCGTTCCCACATCAGTAGGTTATGGTGTTGGCGAAGGGGGAAGAGTAGCCCTTGATGCAATGCTTCAGTCATGTGCTCCTGGAATTGCAGTTGTCAATATTGACAACGGATTCGGTGCGGGCGTTTTTGCTTTAACAATTGTTTACAGTGATTAAATGCAATACAAAACATTCAATCCTGAAATTCATGATGTAGGTAAAGTGGCAGAACTGGTTTATGATGTTGATTTCAGGACGTTCGACATGCTTTTCAAATCAAAAGAAAAAGCAGTTGGAGCCATTTCCAAAAGTCTTTTAAATGAGGATTCAGAGACTTTTAAGGTAATTTTTGATGATGATAATAATCTCATTGGAATTTTAATCTATTATTCTGATAAATTCCCTAAACATTTCAATTTCAAATCATTAAGGTTATTAATCGTTGATATTCTTGATTACTTTGTTTTGTGCGATGTCAATTCCGGGGATTTCTACATTGCTGAAATCGCCGTTGACAAAACACTTAGAGGTCAAGGTCTGGGAAAAAAGATTTTATCTGAAGTAATTGAGTATGCAAAAGAGAAAAATTTCAATCGGGTTATTCTGGATGCTGATTTTAGAAACACTGCTGCTAAAAGATTATATGAAAAAATGGGCTTTAGGCAGTTCAATAAAAAAAGAGTAAAAATAGGAAAATTTGAAAGGGGAATGTACAATATGGAATTGAAGTTACGATGAATTCCATATTATTTGTTCTGTTTATAGTCATGCACCATATTGTTATACATGAAGTTTAAACATCCATCTCTTCTCTGGTTCTCTTTAAAATTTTCCATTTTTAAAATGAACGAATGATTCAGTTTTTCGAAATATACGAAAGTTGTATTTTTGCCGGTATTCAAATCCTCAAATTCAATAATTTCAAAGGTTGCATTGCTCTCATTTTTAACAGTCACATCTTTATTATTTTGAAATGAGTTCAATATCTTTGTGAATTCTTTAGTCCCATTTTTATCTTTTTCTACACATTTGATGAAAATGGTTTCGTTTGTCTGGGTATTTGTCAATCTTTTATTGAATGAATTGTCGTCATCGATTTTAAATCCGTCAGGTGCGGGAATTGTCACATCATTAACCACGGTAATTGCGGTTCCCACAGAATTTGAATTGGTGACAATAAAATACATGCAGCTCAAACCTGCGATTAATATAATAAGTATGCCGATCCATCTTTTATCCATAATATTTCCCCCATACTATTTTTTCTTCTTTTTCTTTTTCTTATCATTGTCAGCATTAGAAACATAAGCATCACAAACTTCATTGGCTTCTCCTTCCATGACAATCTTACCGTTGTCAATCCAGATACATTTATCACAGATTTTTCTAACCTGTGTTATGGAATGTGATACCAACAGTACGGTTACCCCTTCAGACATCAGTTCATTGATTTTCTCCGAACTTTTTTTTCTGAATTTAATATCTCCAACTGACAGGATTTCATCAACAATCAGGATATCGGGTTCAACAAGTGTGGCTATGGAAAATCCCAATTTCGCTCTCATACCTGAGGAGTAATTTTTAACAGGATAATTAATATATTCTCCAAGTTCTGAAAATTCAACAATTTCCTCATATCTTTCATCCAGAAATTCTTTGTCCATACTTAAAAAAGCACCATTCAGATAAATATTGTTTTTTCCACTGTAATTTTTGTCAAATCCTGCACTTAATTCCAATAACGGTGCAACTTTCCCGTTGATTTCAATTTTCCCTGATGTCGGTTCATATATCCCTGCCAATATTTTTAAAAGAGTACTTTTTCCGGCACCGTTAAATCCAAGAATTCCTACTTTATCTCCTCTGTAAACTTTAAATGTAATGTCATCAAGGACTCTGATTTTTTCCTTTTCCTTTTTGTTACGTTTAATTGTACGAATAACATATTCTTTTAATGTATCAATCTTGTCTTTGGTGATTTTAAATTCCATTGTCACGTGTTCAACATTGATAGCTACATTATTATCTAAGGCAATATTATCATCGTCGGATTTTGAACCTCCAATCAATCCTTTTAATTTACTTTTTCTACCCATAATAACACACCTTTTATAATTCTAAAGCAAGTTTCTTTTCATATATGTTAAATAACAGAATACCTATTCCCAATGCAGTCAATGCAAATGCTGCCAGATATAAAATCATGGACCAGTCCGGAACAACTCCGTATACACATTGCCTGAAACAGGACATCGCACAGTAAACGGGATTCAATGTGAATATTATCTGAACTTTGGCCGGAACAACTTCAATCGGATAAAACATTGCTGATGCGTATAATAACACTAATGTAAATACATTATATAGATATCCGATATCTGAGAAATAAGTATTGCAGACCGCCAAAATCAATCCGACTCCAAATATTAAAATTACCAGAAACAGAAGAGGTATTACGGAGTATATTAATGTTATATGGAATGTGGCGCCTGTAATAATCATAACTGCAAACAGTATGACAAATGATATTAAAAAGTTCACGAATTCATAACAGACTGCACTTATTGCAAACATATTCTTGGGAACATAAATCTTTTTAAGCAGATTCGCATTCCTTCTAATGGAATTCATAGCGCCTTTGGTTCCCTGATTATAAAAATCAAATACTAATCTTCCGGCCAGATAGTAAACCGGATAATTTTCAATATTTCTCCCAAACAACATTGAAAATATTGCTGTAAATACCAGCATTGTTAAAAGCGGATTAAAAAAACTCCATAAAATACCAAGAACTGAATCCTTATACTTTGAAGTTAAATTTCTTTTAACTAGTTCTTTTAATAAAAATTTTTTTTCCGAAAACGTATCAAACATTGTAATAACCAATATTCTTTTTTTTTATTTAATGTGTAAACTTAATTATTTTCTTCGCTTTTCAAACTCATCAAATACCTCATCAACAGGTATTCCTTTATAAACTAAAAGCAATAATGTATGAAATATTAAATCAACAGATTCATAAACTAGATTTTCGTCATTTTTTGAAGCTATCAATACTTCTCCAGCTTCTTCAGCTATTTTTTCAAGTATTTTATCTTCTGCTTTTTTGTCACTGTCCTGCATTATGTTGGAAGTGTATGAATCAATGGGGTTGTCTCTTCTTGATTCCAATACCCCGTATACTTCTCTTATGATTTTATCATTTCCCATTTAATCATCACCTTTGGATTCCTGATCCTGTAAACTTTCAGTAAGTGCGATTAAAGGATGTTTGTCATCGTCAATGATTTCAATATCATCAAAGGTTTTAATTCCAGCCTTATCGGCTGTTTTTTCCATACCCAATTTAATGTCCTGGCCTAAATCAACAACATATGAATCAACGGTTTCATAACCTCTTTGTGTGGAAGCAACAGCTCTGTGGTGACCGTCAACAAGAATCCATCTGTCTCCAGTTTTTACAACAATTGCAGGTTCTGCAAGTCCCTTTTCCAGCTCATATGCTCTGCCTTCAAGTTCATCGGCATAAACCTTATCCTGAGTAGGTCTTAATTTTTTTGTCTCAACCGGCATATGTCTTAAAGTTGTTTTAATGCCGTATAATTGTTCCATTGTCTTTTTGAAGTATTCTACTTTATTAGGAGTTGACCTTTCAATGTGGGACCGAACCATATCTGTATTAGTGATAATGCCAACTAATGTACCGTCAGTATCTACAACCGGCATTCTTGAAATGCCTCTTCTAAACATCACTCTTGAAGCGTCATTTATTGATAAATTCTGGTCAGCGACAACCAATTTGGTACTCATAATTCCGGAAACTGTATCTTCCCATTCTTTAGCAACAACATCGAATGCAGTCACCATTCCAATCAGTTTGTTGTCATCGTTCACTACAGGATAACTGTTGTGGTGACTCTCTCTCATTAAGTCTATGATTTTTTCAGTTTCAGTATCTGGAGAAACGGAAATCACGTCCGTTGTCATATAATCCTTTACAAATGATTTTTTCCCGGCCATAATTCATCTCCATTTATTCTATATTTTCCCTTAAAAGTTTAACAGTTTCCCCAGGGTCTGCTTTTCCACGGGTTATTCTCATAACCTGACCTACCAGGAAGTTAAGTGATGCTTTTTGACCTTCCAGATAATCATTCACTGCTTTTGGATTTTCATCAATAGCCTGTTTTACAGCTGCCAGTACTTCATCTTCATTTACAACACCCAGCAAACCTAACTCTTCAGCAATCTGCTTAGGGGTTTTATCATTGTTAGGCATCTGTTCAATGATTTTATGTGCCGCTTTGGCAGTAATCTCTTTTGATTCAATCATTTTCAGGTATTCAACCAAATCACTAACGGTGATTCCACTGTCTGCAAAGTCCAATTTGTTATAGGATAATACTCTTTTAAGTTCATCTCTCATCCATTTTGCCGCAAATTTGGAATCGACTTCTTTAACAACTTCTTCATAAGCAATTGCCAAATCAAGTTCTGAAGTTAGAACTTTTGCGGATTCCTCGTCAATGTTATAATCTTTAACAAATCGTTTCACTTTATTGTGGGGAGCTTCAGGCATTGTGTCGAGAACTTTCTGGATGTTTTCGTCTGAAATTTGCATAGGGGGCAGGTCCGGATCGGTAATGAAACGGTAATCGTCGGCATCCTCTTTCATTCTCATCCCGACGGTAATCATTTGAGATTCAAGGTATGCACGGGTTTCCTGTTTAACTTCACCGCCTCTTTTCATGATGTTTTTTTGTCTGACCAGTTCAAATTTCAATGCTTTGTATGCACCTTTGATTGAGTTAACGTTTTTCATTTCCACTCTGTTTCCTCCATTGATGGAAATATTAACGTCTGCTCTCATAGTACCTTCTCCACGTGCTCCTCCACTGTATTGAAGGACACGTATTAATTCTTTAAGGAAGTTTCTTGCTTCTTCCGGAGATTTTATATCAGGTTCTGTTACGATTTCAACAAGAGGAATTCCTGAACGGTTGAAGTTAACGGTACCTCTGTCAGGTTTAAACTGACCAGGATCTTCTTCGACGTGAATTTCCCTTATTCTGATTCCGTTTAATTCGCCTTTAATGCCGATAGGCACTGAAGTTCTCTGATATCCGGATGGCAAGTCAGGGTAATCGTAATGTTTTCTCATAAAGTAGGTAACGCCCTGGTCAATCTCACAGTTTAGCATTAAAGCAATCATCAATGCATTTTCAAGTGCTTTTTCATTTGTTGGATGTGGTTTTGCACCCGGTTGATTAAGACAAACCGGACAGATATTTGTATTAATTGGTGCGTCCTGATAGTTTGTAGGACAATCACAGAATAATTTTGATTCGGTTTCTAATTGTACGTGGATTTCAAGTCCACA
>CACZNW010000042.1 GCA_902782595.1 uncultured Methanobrevibacter sp.
ATTTTTTGCTTGGAGATTCTCCATTAACTGGTTTTTTAAGGCAACACTTTTCAGAAACGATTTTTCAATTTTGTCTCCTCAATATTAAAAAAAAGAAGTGTAGAGAAATGTTATTCTCTACTTGAGTATTATGTTTACTTTTTTGGTTGCTTTACTGTAGTTTTTGTTTCCTTTAAATGTCACTGTTGATTTGTAGTTGCCTTTTTTGTTTAATTTGATGTTGAATGTTGCTTTTCCATTATTGCCGGTTGTTGCCTGGAAAGTTTTTTTGCCGATTTTTAAATAAACTTTGACTTTTTTAACCGCAGTTTTACCGGCTTTTAAAGTTATACTGTATTTTTTAGTTTTCTTTTTGGCTTTAAAAGTAGCTTTTTTAGCAGTTATTTTGGGAGTAACTGTATTTTTAACAGTTACTGTGATTTGTGTATTTGTCTTGGAATTATCAGGGAGTTTTCCAAAATCCTGTACCCAATATATAACACCATTTAATTTGTATCCTGCAATACCAACTGCATTAAAATTACTGCTGAGCATATTTCTTCTGTGACCTTGTCCTGAATAGAGGTCATTTGTTTCTTTCCAGTCTTCAGTCACCTGATAACATGAAGTCTGACCCATAGCTATATTTTCCCCACAGGCCAAAAGATTATCGGGAAATGCTGTAAAACAGTCGGTTCCATCAGGACGGGTATGTGAAAATAATTGGGCAAGTTCTTTAGCTCTGATTTTTGCAGTCTGTTCAAGATCAGAGTTTCTTTCCAATGGCTGGAGTTGATTGGCATCATCGGTATTGAAAACAGTTTTTGTTGTATTGTCCTCGTTCCATTGCCATACTCTGGCTTCATTTCTGAACTGATTAAGGTAGATGTAAGCATCATTCACGTCAATGAATTCACCTTCATCCGCACACAAATCATTTTCATTAATATTTTTTTCCATTAATGAATTATCTGAATCTTCAGCAATTATTTCTTCATCAGCCGTTGATTCCAGATTTAAATTTTCATCCGCTGACAGCTCATCTGCAGTTATGTTGTCATGTGATGCGCTAACTGCTCCAAATGTTGTTATAACAACCATTATGAGAGCTATCAGGAATATGTGTTTTAACTTCATTATTGATGTCACCTCGTTAAATTGTATTATGATAATAATTTTTAACCGGCATTGTATTTAGATTTAACTCAATTTAAATGTCTGGTGACTGATTTTTAAAAAACTGTAACCTTCAAAAAATCCTATTAAAATCCGGGAGGACATAAACATTTTATCACATTTTAAAATAATAACGATTCATAAGTCTTTATTATTTTTCCTTAAATTATTTTAAATAGTAAGTAATAATATAGTATTATGATGATTCTACCTCAACTTCCATTATATGCAATTGCAATAATCTGCGGTTTGCTGTCCTTTGCGGTGACCAGACTGGCCATGCCGAAGATTATCCGCAAACTCGAACAGGCAGATATTGTCGGAAAAGATATTCACAAATCATGGAAGCCCGTTGTAGCTGAAATGGGAGGATTTGGAATATTATTCGGTTTTATAATCGGAATGTTTTCCGGAATTTATATGCATGACATTTTAACATTCCCTCTGGTTATCGTACTTGTTGTTATTCTTCTTGTGGGAATAATCGGTATTGTTGATGATTTGCTTGCCCTTTCATCAAAGGAAAAATTTTTCCTTCTGTTTTTAGCTGGCCTTCCACTAATCTGGGCAGCACCACCCAACGTGGGACTTTTATATTTAATTACAATTCCGATTGCTTTGTCAATTGGTGCCAACCTGACAAACATGCTTGCAGGTCTGAACGGTATTGAATCCGGTCTGGGCATCATTTCAATGGCTTCACTGACCGTTGCATGCATACTGCTTGGAAAATACGATGTTACCATTATTTCAATGAGCATGCTCGGTGCACTCATCGCATTTTTATACTACAACAGATATCCCGCAAAGATTTTTCCGGGCGATACCGGGACACTGATTATCGGAGCGGCAATTGTCTGCATTGCATTTATCGGACGTGTCAAGCTGATTGCATTTATTATACTGATGCCCAACATCATTGATGCTGCACTGAAATTCTATTCCGCAGGTGTCATGAACCGTCAGCAGCAGAAACCTACACAATTGAACGATGAAGGAAAACTTGTAAGACCAGAAACAGGCTTCAAGTCATTAATCAGACTGGTTTTAAGAAGGCCAATTGCCGAAAAAGATGCAGTTAAAATAATCTGGGCAATAGGGCTGTTATTTGGTGCGCTGGGTATTTTAGTTGCTATCATAATGCCTGGAATGCTTGAAAACCAGACACTCGTGAACTTTTTACACATCAAGGAAATGTTTTATCATATATAAAATGGGAGGGGGTAAAATAATGAGACCTTACGTAATACTGAATGCGGCAATGACCTTGGACGGAAAAATTGCAACACATACAGGAAGTTCCAATATTTCAGGAAAAGAGGATTTGAAAAGAGTGCATGAAATCAGAAAGGAATGTGACGGAATAATGGTGGGCATAGGTACTGTATCGGCAGATGATCCGAGACTTACAGTTCACAAAATCGACGCCAAACAAGAAGACAATCCTGTCCGCATTGTCGTTGACAGCAGATGCAGGACACCTCCCGATGCAAGAGTCACAAATACTGATGCCAAAACCATTATTGCAGGTGCCAATGAGTATAAGGAAGAGTATATGCAGACAAAAGATTATGAAACTCTCAAAAACCGTGGAGTACGGTTTTTCTTTTCAGGCGGCAAAAGGGTTGACCTGAAGGCGCTCATGAACTATCTTCATGAGGAGGGCATTGAAAAGGTGATGCTTGAAGGCGGCGCCACACTTAACTTTTCAATGATAAAGGCCGGTCTTATTGATGAAATCAGCATTTGCATTGCGCCGATGGTAGTCGGAGGGGTTAATTCAAAGACATTTTTCGACGGTGAGGGTTTTGATATAATGGATGAAGCGGTAAAACTTGAACTGACTGACTGCTATACACTTGGAAAGGATCTTATTTTAAATTACAGGGTATTGAATGACTGACCGGATAATATCCTATACCATATGAAATCATCACCGGCATAAAAGCTTACGGAAACTGAGGCAACTGAAGTCAGAATAAAAATCACAAAAACACCGCACGGAGCCATCATGAAAAATACAAAAGCCATAATAATCTCACACAGTACAAACACTGCCAAAGGATGGGATGTTTTAATATAGCTTAATAATCCAAGAACCACAGGTGCCGCAATTATGGCAAGAATGTATAATATCGAATCGTACAGGCCGACAAGACCTCCGATTGGCAGGTTCAGTATGTTCATATAGAGATACATCTCAAGAACTGTTAAAAAGAATCCCTGAACGCCTCCGCTTATGGCCTGTGCAAGGGTATGTTTTTTTAAAAGAACTCTTGACCAGATTAAAACCGGATAAATCAGACCAAATAAAGCACCGACCGGACCCAGAAGCAGTATAAGGGCGCCTACAGGACCTGACAGGCCGGTTGTGTGAACGCTTATTTTCCACTTTGTTGTAACGAGAAGCACAATGCCCGTGTTTATCGAATAGCACAGAAACAGACAGGTAAGGAAGTTATCCAGATTGAAGATTAGACAGACAAGAAATCCGATGAAATAGGAAATTATGCCTGTAATTAGGGGGATGAATCTGTCTTTCCTGTTGGAAATGTCCTTGTCGGTTCCAAGTCGTTTTGCCCAGAAAAGAATTATCGCCATCGGAAGAACAGATGCGAAAATCAAAGAGACAATCTCCAGTGAAATGAATCTGTTAAGGTCAAACCCGTCAGGTGTAAATGACAGTGTAATACAGATTATTAAAAATAGGGGAATGCAGATAATCGGTGGGTTTGTTATGTCCGATATTTTTTTGGCTAATTTTAATCTGTCCATATTATTTATTTTGATTTAATAATATATAATTATGAAAGTTTAGAAAATGATTTAAATTAAAAAAGCAATACATATTATTAATTACATTTTTTAGAGGAATTTGTTATGAAAATGGAAATTGAATTAACCGATGAACAGGCTAAAAAGGTTGAAACTTTACAGAAAAATGGTGTCAGTGTCGGTGACGCCATTGACATGCTTTTTGAAATGAACAATGATTTACTGGATGATAAAATTGATTCAGCCACTCAAAGAAAAGCCGAACTTGAAGCTGAACTTGCAGTAATTGACGAGGAAATTTCAACATTCTCCAAAATAAAGGATTCATCTCTTGATTCATCCCAGAAACAGAAATTCGTGGAAAAACACTACGGCGCTGATGACAAGACTTATGTGGATGAGGTTCAGGGAAGAAAACACAAGTTCAAATGGTCAAATCTTTTTTAATATTTTAACCTTTATATTCACTTTTTTTTATGCAAAATTTAAATTGTTGCAATGTCAATAGTTGTCAATGCAACAGTTTATATAGTATGACATATTAATAGTAACCTATGAAATCATTGGTAGTTTATTACTCAAGAACAAATATAACAAAAAAACTGGCAGAAACAATCGCACAAAAAACAGGCGGCGATATTGAGCAGTTAATTTCAAAAGTCAACTATAACGGCAAAATAGGTTATGCACGCGCCGGCAAACATGCAATATCACAAAAAATCATAGACATTGAAAAAACAGAATTCAACCCTGAGGATTATGATGTGGTATATGTCGGAGCACCTGTATGGGCAGGCAAATGCGCAACACCTGCAATCTCATATCTTAAGCAAAACGAAGGCAAATTCAAAAATCTCAAGTTCTTCATGACCGCCGGAAGCTCAGGTTTTGAGTCAAGCCTTAAGCAGATGGAAAAGTTTTCCAAAAAACCGCTTAAAACATTAACATTAACCACAAAACAGGTTAAAAAAGATGATTTCAATATAGATTCATTTATTGAGTAGGATAAATATGTCACTAGAAGAGTTTAGAAAAATTGACGCTTCCACTCTTCCCATAGGCAGACTGATTGGCATAATATCCAGAGGCCAGACAGTATACCTCAACCACAAACTTCACTATCTAGGAATCAACGCCACACAGCTGCACTTATTATTTGAAATATCTCATCAGAAAAACATCAACCAGGAAATGATAGCTTCAAGATGCAGCATCGACAAGGGTGCCGTTGCAAGATCAATAAAAAAACTGGAAGACAACGGTTTTGTAACAAGAGAGATTGATGAGAACAACAGAAGGCAGAACAGAATCTCATTAACCGAAAAGGGTAAAAAGACCCTTAAACAAAGCAAGGAGATTTTAAACCGGTGGGAAGATGAAGTATTCACAAACAACATAATTGATAAGGAACTGCTTCAGAAGGCATTAAAGGAAATTGCCATTATGACAATAGAATTAAATGAAGGAGAGAGAAATGTCAGAAAAGAAAAGTAAAAATATTGAAATGATTACGGGAGATCCTAAAAAGGCAATCATAAGGCTGGCTCTTCCGATGATGCTTTCAATGCTGTTAATTATGCTTTACAATATTGCAGACAGTATATGGGTAGCTGGTCTTGGAGCCGACGCCCTTGCCGCAATAGGATTTATCACACCACTATTTATGGTGCTTGTAGGACTTGGTAACGGTATAGGTGCAGGGGCAAATTCACTGATTGCAAGATATATCGGAGCCAAAAACTTCAAACAGGCAAACAACGCCGCACTGCACGGTATTGTTTTATCAATCATCGTATCCATAATATTTACCATACTCATTGAAGTGTTCATGGTACCTATCCTTGAATTTATGGGTGCGGGAAATACAATTCAGTATGCACTGGACTACAGCTATATAATCTTCGGATTTCTGTTCATATTCGTCTATTCCGGAGTGGCTTCAGCAATATTCAGATCAGAAGGAGACATGCGCAGGGCAACAATAGCCATTGCAGTTACAGCAGTTCTCAATATTGTCCTGGACCCGATATTTATTTACATTTTAAACTTTGGAATTTCAGGAGCCGCTTGGGCAACAATCATATCAGCGACAATGTCTTGTATTGTAATGAGTTACTGGATGTGGGGTAAAAAGGACCTGTACCTTGATTTATCTCCAAAAAACTTCAATTACAGCTCAGCAATGATGCTTGATACCCTGCAGGTTGCAATACCCTCAACACTGGAAAACATTGTATTTTCAGCACTTGCGGTTATCATCAACTCAATGCTTGTGCTGGCCGCCGGAACAACCGCCGTTGCAGTATATACTGCTTCAATGAGAATTGTACAGTTATCCATGATTCCGTTAATAGGTCTCGGCACTGCAGTTTTAACAGTTGCGGGAGTTGCATACGGAGCCCACAATCATGAAAACCTCAAAACAGCCCATTCATATTCAATAAAACTGGGCTTTTTAATATCCGTCCTGCTGGGTGCGGTCATGTTTATATTCTCATCACAAATCGCAACCATGTTTTCATATACCGAGGCAAGCGCAGCGCTTTCACCTCAGATTGCACAGGCAATTTCAGTCTTAAGCCTGTTCGTTCTTGCAATCCCTCACGGTATAATGTCATCCATGATGTTTCAGGGTGTCGGAAAGGGAATATATTCACTTCTCATTACACTTTTAAGATCACTTATTCTTGAAAGCGTCTTTGCATATATATTCTGTTTTATATTCGGATGGGGGCTTACCGGCATATATGCAGGGGTGGTGTTCGGATGTTTTGTCGGAGGAACTCTTGGTTATATATGGGCAAAATTATTCATCAGGAAGTTCGCTCAGATTTCAATCAGAAAATACCCTCCTCACAAGGAATGAAGTGGGGAAATTTTTCCCCGCTTTAAACAACTAATTTTTTATACTTTTTTTAACTAATATTAAAACATGGAATTCATAGTTGCCAACAGGAAATACTCAATACTTGACCATGAACTGTATATCAACTATCTGATGGTCGATTCCTATTTCAAAGACCATTCCAGATATGACTATGACATCCACTTTGACTTTCTTGATTGCGTATTAAAAAAGGACAGAATCACTTTTGACGATATTTTAAAGGGAACCGAAGACCTTGAAATTCTCATTGAAAAGGGAGAAATCAGCTTCATACCCGCCGGTTTGAGGATACACGAGCAGCCCGATAACACTTTCATTATAACATATCAGACCATGGAGTTTAAAAAGGTCAGTGTTGGTGAGGCCATTCCCCTGCTGATAGCTTTAAACAGTCTTTTAAACTGCAAACCGATTGTACCTCTGTTTCAAATTGAAGAGGAGCTGAATTATTTCTTGGAGATGTTTAAAAGTTATAGTCAGGATTGAACAGTTTTACGCATCCTAATTCATCATCCCGTGGAAAACTGACTGTCATATGGTTATAATATAGTTTTTTTTGGAAAAGTTTATACCTTATGAAGTTTATATATTATAATCATGAAAGTCGCAAAAATTGAAGAACATTTGTCTGATAAAGAGTTGAATGATCTATTGAAAGAACATAAAGATTCATACAACATTTATAGAAGAGTTCTTCTAATAAAAATGGTTAATAATGGAGATACAATTAAAAAAGCTTCAGAAATCATTGCAGTTTCTAGAAAAACAGGTGAACGATGGGTGAAAGAATATAACGAGAACGGCATAGATGGTTTATTGCCAGATTATAGCAATTGTGGATTAGAATCAGAATTAACTGATGAAATGCTGGAAATTCTTTATTATTACATC
>CACZNW010000043.1 GCA_902782595.1 uncultured Methanobrevibacter sp.
AATACAATATAATTAAAGCATGAATAGAAATTTAAATAAAAAAAGAAATGATATTAATTAAAAAGCTTAACTTGATAGCAATGTTGAAAATCAGTAATTTTTATATAGTATAATAACATATGTTATATTTGTATAACATGAGTTATAACTTCTTTTTTAGGTTTACCAAAACCTTTATATATTAAAAATAACTATTGTTATATAGTAAATATAACACGTGATATAATTTACTTTTATTCAATAAAAAGGTGATAATGAATGGCAAATAAAGATTATGGATTAGCAACATTAGGTGTACGTGCAGGACAAACTCCAGACCCGGCAACAGGAGCTCAAGCAGTTCCTATTTATCAGACAACCTCGTATGTATTCAAAGACTCAGATGAAGCTGCAAGAAGATTCGCCCTTCAAGAGTTTGGACAAATTTACTCCAGACTCACAAACCCAACCAGTGATGTATTTGAAGCAAGAATTGCCGCTATCGAAGGCGGTAACTCAGGACTTTCAACATCAAGTGGTCTTGCAGCAATAACATATGCAATCTTAAACGTAACAGAACCTGGAGACAACATAGTATCTGCAGACAACCTCTACGGGGGAACCTATCAGTTATTTAACTACACTTTCCGAGATCTGGCAAGGGAAGTTAAATTTGTAAATTCACAGGACCTTCAGGCATTTGAAGATGCAATTGATGAAAAAACCAAAGCGATATATGTTGAATCAATAGGAAACCCAAAACTTGACGTACCGGATTTTGAAAAACTGGCAGAAATCGCACACTCTCATGACATACCGTTAATAGTCGACAACACCGTCGGAGTTGGACTTGTCAGGCCGCTGGAACATGGTGCAGATGTTATTGCAGCATCAGCTACAAAATATGTTGGAGGACACGGTACAGCAGTTGGAGGATATATAGTAGACTCCGGAAAATTCAACTGGGGAAATGGAAAGTTTGCAAACTTCACACAACCCGATCCAAGCTATCACGGACTTGTATTCTGGGATACATTCGGAGATGTTCCTGAACTTGGAAACATCGCATTTACAGTAAGAGCAAGAGCAAGACTTTTAAGAGACATAGGAGCAACACAGGCACCTGTACACAGTTTCATTTTCCTCCAGGGACTTGAAAGTTTGGATGTCCGTGTAAAAAGACACTCTGAAAATGCTCTAAAAGTAGCTGAATTCCTTGAATCCCATCCGAAGGTCAATTGGGTAAATTATCCTGGTTTAAAATCTCACCCGACATATGAGGTAAATAAAAAATACCTGAAAGACCACTTCGCCGGAATATTGGGTTTCGGTGTTGAAGGAGGAGAGGAAGCAGGTCGCAAGGTAATTGAAAAACTGGAACTGTTCTCAATACTTGCAAACATAGGAGATGCAAAAAGTCTTGCAATTCATCCTGCAAGCACAACACATCAGCAGTTAAGCCCTGAAGAACAGGAGGCAACAGGTGTAACACCTGATTTCATCAGGCTTTCCATCGGTTTGGAGGATGTTGATGATTTAATAGAAGACCTTAATCAGGCTTTAAACAGCCTTGATTAGGTAACCTTCTGCTCACTTAAAATATATATAACATAAAATAATTAAATTTAGAAAAAACAATTGGGAGATTAAAGAATGTATTTGGATAACTCAGCAACTACACAAGTCAGTGAGGAAGTTTTTGAAGAAATGAAACCGTATTTCATCGAAGAGTTTGGAAACCCTTCCACTCTTTATGGAATTGGTCGTGAATCAAAAAAAGCTCTTGAATTAGCTCGCCAGAGGGTGGCGGATGCAATCAATGCAAAACCTGGAGAAATTATCTTTACCGGTGGAGGATCTGAATCCGACAATTTGGCGGTTAAGGGTATAGCCTTTAAACTGGCTAAAAAGGGAAAACATATAATCACTACAGAAATAGAACACCCTGCCATTAAGGAAACCCTTCACTTTTTAGAGTCACTTGACTTTAAAGTAACATATCTGCCGGTTTATGAAAACGGTATTATAAAAATTGATGACTTGAAAGAGGCAATCACTGATGAAACAATCCTCATTACCGTAATGCACGGTAACAATGAAATCGGTACAATCCAGCCGATTGAGGAAATCGGTGAAATTGCACGTGAAAATGGCATTAAATTCCATACCGATGCCGTTCAGACTTTCGGTAAAATAGATGTTGATGTTGAGAAATTAAAAGTCGATTTGCTTTCTTTATCTTCTCATAAAATCAATGGTCCAAAAGGTGTTGGAGCATTATACATTAAAAAGGGAACCAGAGTTGTTCCACTTATCCACGGTGGAGGACAGGAAAGAGGAATCAGGGCAGGAACCGAAAATGTTCCGGGAATTGTAGGATTTGGAAAGGCATGCGAACTTGCAGCTGCTCAACTTGACGAGCATTATGAAAAGCTCTCTGCAATAAGAGACGAACTCATTGATAAAGTTCTCTCCACAATACCTGAAGCCTACCTCAACGGTGACAGACAGAACAGACTGCCGAATCTTATCAACTTCAGATTCAAAGCTATTGAAGGTGAATCATTAATCCTTTTACTTGATTCAAAAGGATATCAGACTTCAACCGGTTCAGCATGCTCATCAAATAAACTTGAAGCATCACCTGTACTGACTGCACTCGGACTGGATCCCGTGGACGTTCACGGGTCTTTAAGGATTTCCCTTGCTCCCGAAAGTGATGCCTTTGATATTGATGAATTCGTCACTACAATTGCAGAGGCAGTTAAAAGATTAAGACAAATGTCTCCTTTATGGAATCAGGAACTTGATTATGATAATATTATGTGTAAAAAGCACGAAGATAACTGTAGGATGTGTTAATTATGGATTATTCAGAAAAAGTAATGGATCACTTTGCCAACCCTAGAAACTGCAGAAAAATGGAAGATGCCAACGGTGTTGGAACTGTCGGAAACCCGACCTGCGGAGATTTGATGACAATATACATTAAGGTTAATGATGATGAGGTCATTGAAGACATTTCATTTCAGACATTCGGTTGCGGAGCAGCTATTGCAACAAGCAGCATGATTACCGAAATTGCAGTTGGTAAAACCCTTGATGAAGCTTTAAAAATCTCAAGAAATGACGTTGCAGATGAACTGGATGGCCTTCCACCAATTAAAATGCACTGTTCAAACCTTGCGGCAGACGGACTTCAGGCAGCAATCGAAAACTATTATGAAAACAATCAATAATAATAAATACTTTAAAAAATAAACTATTTTTAAATATTTTAGGAGATGTAAAAATGGCAAAAATTTTAAAATGTGATGATTGCGGAAGCATAATTCAAGTATTAGCCGAAGGCGATGAAAAAGTATGTTCAGACCATATGCTCGAGTTCCCTGTTCAAACTGAAGGGGATAAAGCTCCAAAACACAAACCTGTTGTTGAAATTGACGGCGACAAAGTATCAGTCAAAGTCGGTGAAGTTGCTCACCCTATGGATGATGATCACTACATTGAATTTCTAATCGTCGAAGCGGGTGCTGAACAATATGTAAAATGCTTTAAACCTGGAGATGTCGCAGAAGCAACATTCACAGTAAATTCAACAGATGATGTTAAGGCATTAGCATTCTGTAACCAACATGGACTCTGGTCCAGCGAATAAAAGTTTAAAATTTTATTTTAAACTTCTTTTTTATTTTTTATAACAAATTTTAATAATATCTTTTTATATATTTAATACTGTGTCTAGTTATATTAAATTAATAATTTTTATTGTAGTTTTGCTTTTAATTTCAGTATCTGTTGTTTATATTGATAGTTCAATGGATAATATTAATAAATCAATGCCCGATATCAGTGACGATATTGTTCAGGGGGATATGGATTATAATGAATCTGTTGAATTATTGAATGATAAAAATTATGAGGAATCCAGACAGAAGGCAGTATCTGCTGGAGATAATTATAACAACAGTTTAAAAAGCCTTAAAGATATTGAAGAAAAATATGATAAAGATTTAAAGGATGTTCACAAAGACTACATGGACACAACCATCAATGAACTGGAACTGAAATTAAAGGCAGTTGATAATTTAAAAGAGGCAATATATTATTTGGAAATGTATTATAATTATACCGGATCCGATTATGGAAGTGAAGCAAATGAAATAATGCTGGATGCTGTAAAATATCAAAATGAAAGAAACAGCATTGTCCAGGAAAATCCGGAGTTATTCAATTAGTACAGGTGGTTTTAATGAAAACTAAATGTCCAAAATGTAATGGGATAGGTTCAGTTGTAGTGGATTATAAAGAATGTGATGCCTGTGGAGGAACAGGTTATGAAGATGATGTTTTTAATATAGGAAATCATTTTAAAGGAGTTAACAGTAAAGCACGTGATAAATTTGACCTTGGAGGTGAAGAAGATATTCCATGTGAGGCATGCAACGGAAAGGGGCAGGTTGAAGTCTATGAGCAATGTCCTCACTGCAATGGAACCGGTCAGGTTAATGTATGCAGAGACTGCGGTAAACTGCTTGATGAAAAATACGACTTATGCCATGAATGTGGTGAAAAAAGAAAGGCTGATAAAATGAAGCGTGACGAATATGAAGCCAGAAGAAAACAGGTACGTGATGTTTATTTCCTGGATTCAATGTGTAATATGAAAGATATTGATCGGAATAAACTATACAAGGGAAAAATTACAAGAATAGAAAGATACGGTGCTTTTGTAACCTTGAATAATAACGTTTGGGGACTTATGAGAGGGGATGTCTCTGAATATAATGTGGGAGAGGAGGTAATTGTATTTGTTACCTCAATAAAATCAAGGGAAGGTAAAATTGACTTTGCACCGGCATATGTTGAAGAGTATAATCTTAAAAGACAATCCAAATCAATTCCGAGAACACTCATATCCGATTTGGATGAGAAAAAAGGAAGGATTGTTAGAATTGATGGTGAAGTTCAGCAAATCCAGCAGACCTCGGGACCTACTATATTTATTGTAAGTGATGAATCCGGAACAACCGAAATTGCCGCTTTTGATAAGGCCGGGGAGCGGTCATATCCTGAAATTGAACTGGCTGATGCTGTTCAGGTCATCGGTGAGGTCAATGAACACAGCGGAAAAACCCAGATTGAATCATCTTCAATGATAAAGTTAGATGAGGAAAGCACACGTCAGCTCCATAGGCTGATTGATGAAGCCTTAAACAAAAAGGCAATGCCTAAGGAAGTTGATTTCCTAGTTAAAAGTGATGTTTTAAACAGGCTTAGACCTAAAATGTATGAAGCAGCCCACAAAATCAGAAGGGCGATACTTGACGGAAGAACCATACTTTTAAGACACCATAATGATGCAGATGGAATTGTTTCAGGAGTGGCAATGGAAAAGGCCATCGTTCCATTAATTTTGGAAGCAAATCCGACTAATGATGCTGAATATTACTACTTTAAAAGGTCACCAAGTAAAGCTCCATTCTATGAGCTGGAAGATGTTGTAAAAGATTTGTCATTTGCACTTGAAGACCAGCAGAGGCACGGTCAGAAACTGCCTTTAATCGTCCTGCTGGACAACGGTTCAACAGAAGAGGACATTGTGGCACTTATGCAGGCGAAAATCTATGACATTGAAATAGTTGTAATAGATCACCACTCACCTGGAGAACTGCTGACAGTGGATGAGCAGGACGGGGAAATATACGGTGCAACAGTGGCTGTTGACGAATATGTTGACTGTCATGTAAACCCGTACCTTGTAGGTGGAGATTCGCAGCTGACTGCAGGATGCCTTGCAACTGAAGTGGCACACATCATAAATCCGAGTGTTAAAGATCTGATTAAACATTTACCGGCAATTGCTGCATTGGGGGACCGTGCAGAATGCGGTGAAGTTTACCAGTACCTTAAACTGGCTGCAGAAAAAGGTTATTCAAAAGAACACCTTGCAAAAGTGGCTGAATGTGTTGACTTTGAAGCATACTTCCTGAGATTTATGAATGGAAGGGGTATAATGGATACTATTCTGGCCGTTGACAACATTGACAAGCACAGAAAAATGATCGATGCTTTATATAAGGAATATCAAAAAAGAATCAATACTCAGCTTAGGGCAGCCCTTCCGAATATCAAACAGACCCAGCTTGAAAACGGAATTTACTTTAACCTTCTTGACGTTGAAAAATTCGCACATAAATTCACATTCCCGGCTCCGGGAAAAACCTGCGGTTTTGTCCATGACCATGTAATAAAGCAGCTGGGAGAAGATAAACCTATTGTAACATTGGGTCACGGACCCGACTTCGGAGTGTTCAGGGCAACAGATGCAGTTAACGAACAGTATGGATTCAATGTTAATGAAATTGTATCTGAAATGATTAATAAGGTTCCTCAGGCAGGTATTGACGGAGGGGGCCATGAATGTGCCGGTTCCATAAAGTATATTGAAGGACTCGGTGATGAAGTATTATATAAAGTTGTTGAAGAAATACAGTCATTGTCTAAAAAAGGATAAAAAAATGCATTTGGGAAACTACTGTAGAAAATGCGGTCACAGGATACTGCCCAATGAACCGTATTGTGTGGGATGCGGTCTTAAAACAAGTTACACTGCCGATTATGAAGTATGTGTACTGGTTCCGCCTGTCCACAATATAGGCTTTTTTGATTTTGACATTGACTTTTCACCTTATATCAATTCTAAAAAACAGGATTTTCGGTATGAAATCTGTTCATGCGGATATCTCAATGACATTAACAACGAGTACTGTTATATGTGTGGGGTAAAAAGAAATCCCGGAAGGTTTTCAAAGATTTTTAAAAAAGAGTCCAAACCTGAATTTTCCATGGACAATGTTTTATGCCAATGCGGAGCAATCAACTCCAAGGAAAATGTCTTCTGCGAACAATGTGGAAAACAGTTAAAGGAGGATTCATCTAATATATATGACAATTACAGTAATTTCAACCTTGAGCATAAGGATTCAGTATTTTGTTTCTGTGGTCAGGAAAATGAAAAATATTCTCAATTCTGTAAAAATTGTGGGCTGCCTTTAATGAATTATGGTAGTCAAAATGACATCGCCATATTGTGTACCTGCTCATGTATAAATGAAAACACATCTGATTTCTGCATTGAATGCGGAAATAACCTGAAAGGGGAAGACAAAAAAATAGTTTGTGTCTGCGGACATAAAAACAGTCCGGGCTACAAGTTTTGTGAAAACTGTGACAGGCCATTGAACCCTCAAAGAACAATTAAAACAAGAATTATATGTTCCTGTGGTGAAATTTTAAGTTGGGATACGGATTTCTGTCCCAATTGTGGAAAAAGTATTAAAAAAATTTTAATACATAAAAATTCAATTAACCGAACCGTAAAAACTTTAAAAAGCATGTTCAGGTAGTGATTTTTTTTGAGAGTTTGTGACATCTGTGGAACATGGAATTTCAAGGAGAACAATTATTGCACACACTGCGGCAATAGGTTTGTTTCAGAACATGTCTGTCCCTTCTGCGGGAAATCCAACATGAACTATGATACATTCTGCATCAGATGTGGAAAACAGATTAATCCGATAACGATTGATGATTTTGACATATTATTCAGTGAATATAATGAAAATCTGCTGCTTAATGCCGAAATTACTGATGAAGAATATCTTGAAATATTGTCAAATATATTCATGAGGGCAGAATACATTGAAATTTGGGGAAATTCAACTAAAAATAAAATTATAAGTCTAGCAAGCGTTTTTACTGAATGCAAACCAAAATCCAGAGGTTATGAAAGAGGATACATATTTCTGGATAACAATATATACTATGATGACAGATTGTCCGATTCGGTTCAAATCGCAACTATAATTCATGAACTTGCTCATTACTTATTATTCTCCATTATCGAAAGTTTGTTGTGCAAAATTTTGAAAGTCAACACATCTCCAACCCTTCAGAGTTTCATCTGGTATTTTATTACTCTTCCGGAGTTTAAAATAATGAATGAGTACTGTGCACACACTGTTGAGGGAAGATTCATTCCTTACGGATATCAGAATTACGGATCATTCAATACCCTTGTTCAAAATTCGAATATGGACGAAGAATCTCTAGAAAGCATGGTCATATTGGGAAACAGCTTTGCCAATGAAATTATTGTTTATCTGGAAAAATATATTGGTAATGAACTTAGAGAAGAAATAAAGATTCAATACAGAAAGGATTCATCATCACCAAATTATGAATCAATTTTTGCCGAAACAAATGATTGTTTACCTTTGGAACTTAAAAATAGAGTTATTTTAAATTTATTATATGATATTTTAAAAGAAACTTCCACTGAAGCAAGAAAAGAATTAGAAAGTATTAAAGAAGGAATTGATTTGAATTAATTTTGTTTTTCATTTTCCTCTTTATTCTTAATAGTTTCTAATACGTCTTTACCTGTATCGGTTAGTCTGTATAACCTTCCTTTACGAGCTTCTTCATTAATACATTCAACAATATCCTTACTTTTCAATTCACCTAGAACTTTTGAAATATGGTTAGTTCGAATCCCGCTATCTTTTGCTATATTTGTTGGGATTTTAACATCATTTCCAATGGATTTCAATGTTTTTTCTCGGTATTTTGAAATTTGAACATATGAAGTTAGTTTCAAAAGTTCATCGCTCTCTTTTACCATAAAATACTATATATCCGTTATACTATAAAATATTTTATAACAGTGTATAATTATTTTAAACACTGTTTAACCAATTTAAGATATGATAATGTGTAATATTGTTTAGATATTCATTTAGGATATGTGATGATTTTAAATACTGTTCGGCAAATATGTCTGAAATTGTCTAAATTGAAAATTGGAGTTAAATAAGTAATTTATTATATGAGTTATTCTAAAAATTATAGTATATAAAATAAATTTTTAATCTGATTTGCATGAAATGTAAAAAATGTGGTTTTGAAAATAAGGACAAGTCAAAATTCTGCACTAAATGCGGTAGTTCATTGAACGAGCCACCAGTGGATGATAATAACAGCAGTAATAGCAGTTCCAGATATGTAATTGTTGCATTGGTCATCGTTATAGTCGTTCTGGTTGCCGCAATTGGTTATCTGGCTTTTAACATGTCTTCAAACTCACTTCAGGATAGTGATAATTTAGAAGGTGACAATGCTTCTGACAGTATTGATGATGATTCACAAAGCGATGAATCCTATGAATCAGATGATGACGCTAAAACAAGGAGGGTTTCATCTTCTGACAGTTCTCAATCATCAAAAGAAAAATCATGGGAGTCAATTGGAAGTTACTCCGGTTCAGGTTCAGGTTCCCAGAGCATCAGTGTCCCTCCGGGCAAGATAAAAGTGGAACTTTCCGCTTTTCCTATCAAAAACTATGCAACAAACCATTTGTATGTTTCAGGTTCCAATGGGGAATCCGGTGGAGTGGATTGGGGTTCAACCAGTGCCGTTGAAACAAGATCTGATTCATTTACATATGAATCCTCTTCTGAAGAACTGTTCACAATTGATTATTACGAAACTGTGAGTTGGGAAGTGGAATTTTACAGATATCAGTAAGTGATTCAATAATCACTTATCTATTTTTTTTTGATAAATTATTAATATATGGAAACAATAAAATAATTACTATGTTTTTTGATTTAAATATTAAGGGAAGTAGTTCGGAAAATAATTTAAAACTTGCCCGGCAGGCTTTCGAATATGGATGGGACCATATTAACTTTTCATATAATCAAAACGATTTTGCCGACGCCTTGGATTTAAGAAATGATTTGGAGGATAAATTGGGAGATGCAATTGATTTTGATTATACTCTGGAGATAAAATCAACAAACATTAATGAAATAAGAAAATTCACAAATAAATTTAGAGACAGCGCTTCCTGTATTTCAGTTATTGGAGGAGATTTGAAAGTAAACAGGGCAGTTCTGGAAAATGTCAAGATTGATGTTTTATCAAGACCTTATCTTAAAAGATATGACAGCGGTCTGAATCATGTGCTTTCAAAGGAAGCGGTAAGGAATAATGTTGCGATTGAATTATGTTTCAAGGATGTTTTAAGAAGTTATCTTGCACCAAGAGCCAAGGTGATTTCAAATTTCAGAGACATTTATACTTTATACAGAAAATTTGATTTTCCGTTGATTCTCTCTTCAAGAGCAGAGTCCGTTTTTGACATCAGAACCACACATGATTTCCTTGCAGTTTTCAGCCAGATGGGCCTGACCGAAGATGAGATTAAGAGGTCTTCTGAAACTGCAGGTAATATCCTTAAGTTTAATGAAAACCGTGACAGTATGATTTTCGGTGGAGTGAGGAGGGTTGATGATGAAGCTTAAGGTTTTGCCTCCGACACTCAGAAAAAACAATAGATATCTCACACTTGACATTAAGGCCGAATCACAAATCGCCAAGGATGGTTTGGTTACAATTATATGGGATGCCTGCATCAGATTTAAAGGTGAGTCCATTACCTCTAACTTTAATTTATGGGTTATGAAATTTTATGAAATCGGAAAAACCGATGATTATTATCACTATAAGGCGATTGTAAGGTGTCAGAGAGATTTTGTAACCGAGGTCAGGTCATCCCTTGCACTGGCAAATATGTATAACGGTACAAGAATTGCCGTTACAACTGTCGGTTTGTCCGGAACAATCAAGGCATCACAAAGATTTATTTAATAACCTTAGGTTATTTTAAAATAGAAAACTTTATAAATAAATAATTAGCATAAATATCAATTGGATTTATGGAAAAAAAGAATAAAAAAATATTTTAATATACTGCATAACAGTTTTTAAAATTAAATTTACCTTTTCATGGAGATTTGGGTTTATTTTTTTTAACTTGTCGAATTAATAAATTTTATTAAATAAATTATGAAAAAAGAGGTATTAATATGCAACCCTTACAAAATGCTGGATATGATAGGGCAATTACTGTATTTAGCCCAGATGGAAGACTATTCCAAGTAGAATATGCAAGAGAAGCTGTTAAAAGAGGAACTACATCTATAGGTGTAAAAAGTTCAGAAGGTATAGTTTTAGCTGTAGATAAAAGAACAACTTCAAAACTGGTTGAAGCATCATCTATTGAAAAAATCTTTAAGATAGATGAGCATATAGGTGCAGCTACTTCAGGTCTTGTGGCCGATGCAAGGGCATTGGTTGAAAGAGCAAGAGTCGAAGCTCAAATCAATAAAATCACCTATAGTGAACCGATTCGTGTCACCAGTCTGTCTAAAAAATTATGTGACATGCTTCAGTTATATACTCAAAATGGTGGAGTAAGACCATTCGGTTCTGCTTTAATCATTGGAGGAATATATGACGGTAATTGCAAATTATTCGAAACTGACCCTAGTGGAGCTTTAATCGAATACAAGGCAACTGCAATAGGATCTGGAAGATCCGCTGCAATGACAATATTTGAAGACAAATATGAAGATAACTTAACTTTAGACGGAGCAATCGAACTGGCATTAACTGCAATCAACGAGGCAACCGACCATGAAACAACTTCAAACAATGTTGAAATTGCCGTTATAAAACTTGAAGATGAAAAATATGTTAAACTTTCTCAGGAAGAAGTGCAAAAATACATTGATGATGTACTTGCAGATGATGAGGAAGAAAGTGAAGATGATGAAGATTCACAAGACGAAGAATAATTCTTTTCTTAAATTATATTAGTTAGGGGATGCTTTAATGGTAAATATTGATGAAGCTATAATTGCTAAATATGACTATTGTGGTGAACATTTTGAAATATTGGTTGATCCTGATTTGGCAGCAGATTTTCGAAATCCTGATGGACCTGATGTTGCCATTGAAGATCTTTTAGCTGTTGAAGAAATTTTTAAAGACTCCAAAAAAGGAGACAAGGCTTCCGATGAAGCCATGAATAAAATATTCGAAACTACTGA
>CACZNW010000044.1 GCA_902782595.1 uncultured Methanobrevibacter sp.
GACCGGTACATCCAATCTTGTTGATGCAATGCTGGTTATTGCAGTGGGTTTTTTAGTTTTTGTTATCATAAGCTGGAATATGCAGGCGATGATTGACCCTACACAGAACGTTCAGGAACAGATGCAGCAGCAGAAAATGACTGAGGTGGACCAGGGTCAGCAGTTAAACGAAACTCCGGATACTTCAAATTCATCAGGTCAAGGCTATACTGAAATGGGTAAAGTTTATAAAGACCCTGCTACGGGTAAGATGATAATGGTGGAAGGATGAAAATCCTTTTCCACAATTTCTATTTTTTGGCATACACGGTAACATGCAATATCTGTGTATTGATACCGATTTGCTCATCCTCAAAACTGTTTTCCAATAAATCTGAGTATATCTGATCTTCTCTCATTTTTTGACCGGCTTTGTCTAAAAACACGGCAAATAATTCATTGTCCCTCAAGGCGGTTTTGTATAATTCTTTTAAATCATCATTGAGATGAACAACCAGAATTATCAGTGTGGCAGATAAAAACCAGGAATGAAGTCCCAGATTATACGAACGTAAATATTTCAGATTATTGATTCTTGATTTAATGTCATCCGATGTTAGTGAATTAAAATTGACTATAATGTCTGCATAAGCAAGATTTTCATCATCAGGACATTTCACTTTCCAGTTTTCAAGAAGTTCATCAAGATTGGAATAAATCATAACGGGATTAGTGGTATTGTAAAGTTTTTCAAATTCCATTTTAAATTCTTTTGAAAAATCAGAACAGTCCAGACTGCTGTAGTCTCTAGGTTGGGAGGCTGATTTTTTTCTCATCACTGTTTTTGCCATAGCCGCAAATAGCTCATCATGAATCTGTCTGTCAACCGAAGACATTGAAGGTATCGGATTCATGTACTGTGAAATCTCATCTTCACTTAATGTCTGAATGTTTGCTATGATATATGCGCAGACATAATTGGAATCATCAGGATATTTCTCGCCCCATTTGCCGACAATCCTTTTCATCTCATCATATATTTCTGACTGCCCATTAAAATCATATGTGGCACCGAGTCTGTTGTAGAGTTCCATGAACTGCCTTGCAAAACCTCCGTCGGGACGGTCAGATGAATCGGCCAGATTATGAGATGGGGTCATGTTTCCACTTATTCTCTGTCTGATTTTTAAAAGGTCATCCATGTTTCTTGCCATGATTTCATGGATTTTCTCATCAAGTGGGGTCTGGTTTTCAAGCTTTGTTAAAAGGTCGTTTAATTTTTCAGGGCTTAAATCCAGTATGTTGATTATGATGTATGCGCAGGTGTAGTTTGCATCATCCGGAAACTCCCTTCCCCAATCTTCAAGGATATTTTCCATTTTATCGTGGGCTTTTTCTTGCATGGACATATCCGGGGTGGATTCAAATTCATACATGTATTCAACAAACTTTTCACCATAACCGTTATCGGGGAGGGTTTCGGAGGGGGGATTGACATTATTTATCAGTTTATCCATTCCGTCTTCGCCGAGTCTCATTATTGTAACCTGTGTCATCTGCTGTAAGAATTCCGCATGGCGCATCTCATCAATCGGATGCTGGATGTTAACTTTCTTAAAGTATTCAGTAATTTCCTCTTCACTTATCTCCAGAATATTGGCAATTACATATGCGCAGGTGTAGTTGGCGTCATCTGGAAAGTCCTCTTTCCATTTGGCAAGGATTCTTTCCATATTGATGAAATAATGTTCATTGTGATTGTCAACATTCTCAATAAATTTCTTGAAGTTGTATAAAAAGTCTCTTGCATAATCGTTATCATTATAATCATCTGAAAAACCTTCAATTATGCTTTGAGCAGTATTCCTATACCATTCATGTAAGATTTCATCATCAGGACTTTCGAAAAATGACTTGTTCCACAGCTGTTTCATTCTCACGGAATCCTTGTCCGTCTGTGAAACTAAAAGAATAAGTGCTAAAGTTAAATTACTGTCATCAACATTAGTTTCAATCCATTCAGGTACAATAGAAAACATATCATCAATTTCATCATTCTCATAAGCTTTTTTAAACTCTCTTGCATGTTCCGCTTTATGATTCATTTCCATTTTAAACCACCTTTATTGATTATTTGAAATTTCAATATCTTAAAACTCTTTGTGTAATTAATTAGTACCAATTAGTATATAAACAATGCCGACTAAAATAATATTTGCAAAAAAATTTTCTTTTAAATGGTGTTTGGATAATATGGAATTCTGTCCCGATTGTGGAGCAATATTGCTGCCCAAAAAAAGCAAGGTAAAATGCAGATGCGGTTATGAAAAGGATTTGACCCGTGAAGATATGGAAAAGCAGTATCATATGGAAGGTGAAAAAAACCCCCAAGCGAAGGTAATTGTAACCGACAACAACAATGTCGCATTACCTACAACAAAAATCACATGTTATAAGTGCGGAGGTACAAAAGGCTACTGGTGGACAGTGCAGACCAGATCTGCTGATGAGGCGCCGACTAATTTTATAAGATGTGCTAAATGCGGAAACACCTGGCGGAGTTCTAATTAGGACTGTTAATACTTATTTTGTGAATTTAAGCATATAGATGGGTATGTATAAATATTTGGGATGATTTAAATGAATATGGTTTTTAAAAGACACAGTGTTCGTAAGTTTAGAGATGAGATGGTTAGTGATGAGATGATTGAAAATCTGCTTAAGGCAGGTATGCAGGCACCTTCATCATGTAATTCACAGCCGTGGGAGTTCATTGTTGTTTCAAATTCTGAAGATAAAACAGCTATTTCCAAGATGCATAAGTTTGCAAAACCCGCTGCCGGTGCATCACATCTTATTGTAACTCTGGGAAATCTTAATAGAGCTAAAGTCATCCGGATGATTGAACAGGATCTTGGAGCCTGTAATGAAAACATACTTCTTCAGGCAACTTACGAGGGTTTGGGTGCAGTATGGTTAGGTTTTCATCCGATTGAGGACAGAACTTTGAAATTAAAGGATTATTTGGACATTCCGGATTACTGCATTCCATTTTCTGTTATATGTGTTGGTTATCCTGCAGTTGAAGGTGAGGTTAAATTAAGATATGATGAATCTAAAGTGCATTTTGATAGATTTTAATTGTATTCATATATATCACATTTTCAAATCAAATTGAATATTATGTATCTTTAATGTTAATGTAAAATAGATATCAAAATAAAACAAGTTTTTGTAATAAGTATAAAAATAATTGGTGTTGTAATTAATTATTCAACACTTGTATTTTGTCAGGATTTTTGTAAATATGCAATAGGTTGCAGTGATTCGGATTTAATAATCATATACTATAGTATATTACCAAAAGTTTTCATCATTGTTTGAGATTACTTTTCAAATGCGCTCTTGGAGTTCTTTTAAATATGATTCAACAA
>CACZNW010000045.1 GCA_902782595.1 uncultured Methanobrevibacter sp.
ATTTGGGGAGTTATTTCATGTTTAAGTAATTTTTCTAATCTTGAATTACCAACAAATATTTCATCATCCAAATCTCCTAGTTTTTTATCAATCATTTTTAACCCTCAATTATCAAATCATACCATAAATCAAATAATTTTTTACCATCCACATACATTTCGTCAGTAATTTCACCATATTCCAAATTAGTGAAAACTTCATATGTTTTTGTGTTCAAATCATACTTAATTAAATTATAATTTCCATATATGTAAATATAATTATTTTCTTTCAATAAACTGTTAACATTAATTTTACTGCATAATTTCCAATGAATCAATTCCAATTCATTATTATCTAAATTTAATCTGTATAATCCATTACCATCAAAAGATTGTGAATAAAAATATAGATAATTATCTTCAAAATAGTACCCTGCAAAACTTAAATCACTTGCCTCAAATATTATATTAAGAATAAATTGATTATCTTCAATTTTTATCTCCTGTAAGCTACAGGAACTTATAAGACCCTGGAAAATATTTGCACAAACAAATATTCTATCATCGTACTCATATACACTTTGAAATGAATATTTAGAACTTTTTATTGCTAAAACACTATCATTATTTTTTAAATATAGTGAACCTCCCCATTCACCGGCATCTCGACAGACCACCAATCCCAATTTTGTTTCAAACACATAAATATAACTTTTATTTTCAATTGTTTTAATTTTAATTTCACCATCATCTAAACATAAATAACAGTCAGATCCCAGATTCCATAAAGTATGTTTTCCATCATTAATTCTTTCAAACATGTCTTTAATTCTTATTAAATCGGACAAATTTTGTACTTTAGAAATTTTTTCATTTTTTAAATCTTTTTGTATGTGTTCTAATTTAAAAAAAGGATACCTAATTTCATTTTCATTTTTAAATTCTTCTTTTTTATCGGCAAAATCAAGTTTTGGTATTTTATCATTGTCAAACATTTTTTATCACCAAGAAATTCGCTTTGATGTGGAAATCTCAGAACTATTGGAATCAATTCTCCCCTTCAAACAGAGAACATATGATTTTGGATTTGATTTTGTAAATCCATAAAATATAATAATATTCAACTTCTTTTTTAGGGCAATAATTATTATAATATTGTTTAGTGTTTCAAGATTCCTGGAGTTTTTGAGGTTGATTTGAAAAGCAATAAACAGTAATTTATAGTTTATTGGAATTTGGATATCTGAATCTTTTTTGAACGCTTCATCACAAAGTTCTATAAGCTTTTTAAAGTTTTTTCATCATATTCATATCCATATTCTACTAATAAATCTTGTATATTCATTTATCACTGAAATTGAAGTTTTTTCGACAATTTATCTAAACCATATTTATATATGTGACAATCTTAATTAACATGATGAAAAATATATAAACTTTGTTAATAAAATGTTATTAACTTGGAGTTTATAAATATTTCGGATAAACAATATCTTTTTTACTTATAATGTTACAAATATATGTTTGATGAATCATGATAAAACAGAAAGTAACATGAGATTACCTTATGTTATATTAATCGGAAGTGCATCCGGAATTGGAAAGTCCACCATTGCTTCAGAACTGGCCAGAACATTAAATATAAAGCACTTGATTGAAAGTGATTTTATAAGGGCAGTTGTTAGGGGAATAATAGGTAAGGAATATGCCCCCGCACTGCATAGCTCTTCCTATGATGCATATAAACATATAAGAAACAAGAACAGATATGACAGTTATGATGATTTAGTATCTGCGGGATTTGATGACCATGCATCCTACGTCATTCCGGCACTGGAAAAAATCATTCAAAGGGCCATTACCGATTATGACGACATAATCATTGAAGGAGTTCATCTGGTTCCGGGATTGATTAATACAGAGCAATTCAAGGACTATGCAAACATTTACTTTTTCATATTAAGTTCGGATGAGGAATCCCACAAGGAAAGATTTGTAAAAAGAGCCGTGCAGATACACAGAGGCGGAAAACAGCTTGATTTTTTTAAGGAAAACAGAATAATTCATGACCACCTTATAAATCAGGCAAAAGCAAATAACGTCAGTATAATCAACTCCCAAACAATTGAAAAAACATTAGAGCAGATATTGGGAATCATCAACAAATCATGTGCCACAATAAAATTAATAAACAATGTTGATGAGTTAAGCGATGTCATAGACATAATTATTAATCAGAACAACGGAACAATTGAGAAAATAACCTACAACATTAAAGGATTTAAGGAGCCACTGATTAGAAATATAGGCGTTACAGACGGTGCCTCCGCAAATAAATTTATTGAGAAAATAACCGAAGATGAAAATAAAAAAGAGTATCTGGCTGAATTATATCGCCTGTCCGAATACAGACAGACAACAATATGCGCCTCAAATCCGGAAAAATTAGATAAGATTATTGAAGAATTGAACAACAAAGGATATGTGTTAAATGAATGAAGATACCATAAATGAAATGATTATTAAATGTCCCGCATGTGCAGTTGAAGGCGTTGCAAAATCAATAATGAAAGAAATTGAAATACCTCACTTTGGAAAGGTTATGGAAACAACAATACAATGCCCTTCATGCGGATTTAAACACTCAGACATTATAGCCCTAGAGCAAAACGACCCTGCAAAATATGTTCTCGAAATAAATAAAAACAACTTATCAATCAGGGTAGTCAGGTCACAGTCTGCTACAGTAATGATACCTGAAGTCGGCGTTAAAGTGGAACCCGGCCCGAAATCCGAAGGTTACGTTACCAATGTGGAAGGAGTTCTCACCCGCTTTGAAAGTGCTGTCAAAAAAGCTTTGAACTTATTTGAAGATGAAGAATCTCAAAAAAACGGGAAAGAATCACTTAACAAAATTCAGGAACTTAAAAAAGGTAACGGCACTGCCACCTTGATTATTCTGGATCCTTTTGGACAAAGCAACATAGTAAGTGAAAACGTTGAAATTATGGAAATTCCCGAAGATGAGTTGCATGATTTAAAAACAGGTTTTAGCCATATTGAAGAAAATTAAAGAGTGAATGGACTGTAAGGCTCCATTAAGTTGCAGAAACTTTAGCTTTACCTCTCTTCCAATAATTTAGATATTTCTTCTATATCCACTTTAGTTACAGAATCAGGTATGTTCAATTTGATTAATGAATTTTTTATTGAATAACTTATTTAATTTCATCAATTGATTGAATCTTAAAATATGATTTAGCAGAATAATCTTCTTCCAAAAAGAAATCCATCAAAAATGCATTTCCCACCACATTCCAACAATTTAACAGATATTAGTTAGATTAAAGAAAAAATTCAAATAACAAAATAAAAATCGAATAAAATCAGTGATTTTTCAAATTGCAAGTAATAATATTCAAAACCTTCAAATGTAAAGGCAAAATGAACAATTATAAAATATCTAAAAAAACAAGTAATTAAACAAGTAGTCATTAACTTAACCACTCATTTAATTAATCAAATAATGAAATATTTTGATGCATCAACTTATCTTTGAAGGCATTAAAATATTTATTCTTCTTCGTCTTCTTCTTCACTTGCTGAAAAATCAACAATTGAGTCTTCGTCAGCTACATCTTTTAATTTTAAGGTTCTTTGAACATCCATTGCAAGAGCATTACAGTCTGCTTTGATTGCTTCTAAATGTAATAAGATTCTTTCTTTTTCCTGGTTGATTCTTTCAATGTTTTGATATGGATATATTGATTCTTTAAGCATTTCGTATTCGATGGTAGTGTATGGATATTCGTTTAACTGTTTACATACATTTTTTAATACTTCACCTAAAAATTTATTCATTTCGACTTTTACTCTTTCCCTAATCATTTTATCCGGATCAAGATGCATTTTCATTAATCTTACGACTTCAGCTTTAGCGAAAGGTAATTTTTCTTCATCTTCATCATAATCTTCAGGGATTTCTTCAATTTTTTCTTCTTCAGTCATAAATTACACCTCTTTCGATTCATTAATAATATTGAGTCAATTACCATTTTTTCAAAAAAATTATAATTTCATCAATATCTAACTTATTATTTATTGCAAGTATTATATAAAGGTATTGATAATTTTAAAGAAATGGAGCATTATTTGACCAGAAATTTAATTAACATATAGAATAATGAATCATGAAATCAATAATTTTTATACCTAAAAAATTTTGAAAAATCGTTTGAAAAAAAATAAAAATAGTAGCAAGAATGCTACTTTAAATTAACTTTCCTTTGAAATAACTGTCCCTGAAAAATATTATGGAAAACATCAAACAGACAATTAATATCCAAAATGGATTAGCAGTAGGATGTTTTTCAAGATTACTTAATGCTTTTCCACCCAAATTGCTTTTCAAAGGTTTTGAAATCTTATTTGATGGTTTTTTACCTACTTTTACAATGGCGAAATCCTTATTGTTGGACATGTCATAATCAAATGTGTCGCTTGTGACTTCAACGGTATTTTTAATAATACCTGAACCCTCAGCAATGACTTTGATAAACAGTTTTGCTGACTGACCGCAAGCGAGGCTGTCTATTGTCCATACATTAGTAAATTTATTGAATTTTCCTTTAGTAGATTTAAATGATTTCAATTTCAATAAATCATCTAAAACTTCATTTACTTTTATATTGCGTGCAGTGTCGGGACCATTGTTTACAATCTCGATTACATACTCGATTACATCACCAACTTTATAGTTGTATTTGGATGTAACTTTAGTAACTGACAAATCACTGGCAGGTCTGACATAAACTGACTGATTTGCATTATTGTTTGATTTATCAGGATCGAATTCATCTGAGCTGACACCTGCAAAATTATTAAAACTGCCGGTTGATGTGACTTTACAGAATATTTCAAGAACCTTGGTTTCATTAACCTCCAGACTTTCTGTTTTCCAGACATTACCGGAATAATCACCATCTGATTTGACAAAAGTCAGCCCTTTAGGCAGAACATCCCTGACAACAACATTGTTTGCCTTATTCGGACCATGATTTGTAACAGTCAATGTCCATTTAATCATTTCACCATAATCCGGAGAAGGATTATCAACCAATTTTTCTATTGATAAATCTGCAACCGGTTTTACGTCGATTAAATCATCATCATAATTATTTGCCATATTCCAGTCATATTCGGTTGAGGTAACCTTAACCTTATTGACAATATTGCCAAGATCATTGGAGATTGTGCTTAAATTCAGATAGACAGCATCTCCGCTGTTTAGAGAACCTATTGCCCAAAGGTTACTGGTATAACTGCCTTTAGTTAAACTGTGTGTATTAAACAGTAATGCTTCAGGCAAAATATCATCTAAAACTACTCCCGTTGCATTATCCGGACCGTTATTTTTAACACAAACCATCCATGTAACATCCTGTCCGAATAATGGAGTGGCGTTGTTAACCTGAATGGAAACCTGCAAATCAACAGCAAACGGAACATCTATTGTTTCATTATCGGCATTATTTGTTTCATTTGAATCATATTCATCCGCATGAATCTCAGCAATGTTGATGATTTTACCTGTTTTTTTAACCCTACAGATTATCTCAAGTGTTTCACTGTCTCCGTTATTTAAACAGCACATGGACCAAATTCCATTATCATAAAATCCTTTGGTTGCAGTATAGTTTTCCAGTATCAGACCTTCAGACAACTGATCTTCAACATAAACGTTTGTTGCTTTATCAGGTCCATTATTTGAGATAATCAATGTCCATTTCACCAGGTCATTGTAAAATGGTGAAGTATTGTTGACTATTTTTATTACTGATACATCAGCGGACTTTTCAACGTCCACTGTTTCATTGGCGAAGTTATTGGTTAGGTTATAATCATATTCCTGTCCGTTTACTGTAACGTTGTTTTCGATTAGTCCTGTTGCATTTACTCTGCATTCTATGTTTAAAACATAGGTTTCCTCAACGTCGAGTTCTTCAATGAACAGTATTCCGGTTAAAGGATTATAATCTCCTGAACTGTCATCGTCTAGCCATATTAATGAATCCGGGAGCAAATCCTGTGCAGTAATGTTGTGAGCGGCATCCGGACCATTGTTTATAATTTCTATTGTCCATGTAATTACCTCACCAAATTGGGGATTTGAATCACTTACAGTTTTTGTAACCGACAGGTCGGATGCGGGATTTACCAAAATTGGTTTTTCATCTTCATTATTTGTCAAATCAACATCATGATTATCTGAAGTGACATTGGCATAATTTATGAGATTTCCTGTTGATTTAGCTAATGTAATTATCTGAATGATTACCTTTTCATTAACTTCCATGGAATCAACTGTGAAAATATTGCCGTCATAGCTGCCTTTTGACTGTGTGGAACTGATGTATGTAAAACCGTCAGGAAGCAGATCAAGGATTTCAACATTCACAGCCTTATCGGGACCGTTGTTTGAAACTGTTAATGTCCATTTTACCCTGTCATTGAAGTTAACGTTTGTTGCATTAACTTCCTTTATAATGTCCAGGTCACTTGCGGGATTTACGAATATTCTTTCACTGTCGTTGTTGTTGGTTTCATCATAATCAAACTCTGATCCGTTGACTGATGCAAAGTTTTCAATTAAACCAGTACTGTTTACGATACATGTGATTTTAAGAGAGACTTTTTTGCCGGCTTCCAGGGTTCCAACGTTCCATATTCCGGAATCTTCAGAATAATCCCCGTTGCATCCTACATAAATCAGGGAGTTTGGAATCATGTCATACATTTTAACATTATGAGCTGTGTCGGGACCGTTATTGGATATTTCTATTGTCCATTCGATGTTATCATTATAGTTAGGTGCCGGATTTGAAACCTTTTTGGTTATGGCCAGGTCGCTTGCTGAGTTAACAAATACTGTTTTTTCAGCATGATTATTATCCATGTTTAAGTCTTCCTCAAATGAAACAACATTGGCCTTGTTTACAATATTTCCTGTTTTGTTAACGATAGTGGTCATTTTAAAGGTGAATGTTTCATTGACCTTCAGACTGCCGATTGTCAGTGTACCGCTTTCGGAGTCATACTTGTCATTTGATGTGAAATTTATCAGTATTAATCCTTCAGGTACCATATCATACAGTTTAACGTCGGTTGAATCGTTGGGACCATGGTTTTTAACAGTTACAGTCCATGTTATAATATCTTCATAGTTGGCGGTTTGCTTTGAAACTGATTTTGTAACTTCATTGTCCACTAAAGGAGATACTGAAAAACTGGATGAATTTGAAATCGCCTTATAATATGTGTCCTCGTCATGTGCAGCAGACACATAATATGTTCCCGGTTTCAGATTTGTCAATGTTAAATCAACATCTCCCAGGTAATTAGTCTGCCTCATCTGATTGTAGACTACGGTCCCGTCTTCGTGCTTAACTGTCAACAGAACATTGACGTTATATTCACGGCAGTCCTGGTACAGTTTGCCGTCATTTCTGGCGGACAGTAGAGGAAATTCATTGTCAACCACAATATTTGTAGCATCAGCGGCATTGTAAATCGCATTTGACACCGCAAGGTTATCGTAATCCGCAATATTATTTCCACCATATAAAGTTACTTTAATTTTTTCAGAATCCCCATAATATATGTTTTCAGCTGAAACCGGCAACCAGTAAACCCAAGCCTGATTATGGAAAAGTTCATTATTCTCCAGAGTGAGCTTTTCACCATTTTCATCATAGTAAATCGCACTGCCGTTTCTGGCTACATTGAGCCTGAATACGTTGTCTTTAACAAGAGCCAGTGAACTGTCAATATAAATAGCTCCACCCAATCCGTCATCTTTTTTATTGAAATCGGGAATTGCTTCATTGGAAATGAATGAAGAACCCTCCACATCAGTATTTCTGCCTTTGATATAAATGGCACCACCGTTAATATTGGCAGTGTTCTGAGTGAAAACTGAATTTTTAATTGTCACGTCATCAGCTTCGATATTAATAGCACCACCGTATTGGGTTACGGCATTGCCCTTGAATTGTGAATCATCAATTAAAATGTTTAAACCTTTTGCCTGAATAGCACCTCCTATCGGAGCGGTATTTCCATCAAAATTACAGTTGTTAATATGCAACTCCATATAATCATATAAGAAACCTGTTGAAAGTGCTCCTCCATAATTATATGCTGTATTATTGATAAATGTACAGTTGACAATTGCTCCGGATGAGTGAAATGTCAGCGCTCCTCCCTGATTAGCAGAGTTGCCGATGAATACGCAGTTGATATAAGATGCTCCCTGACGAACACATCCCGCACCACCGTGAGACTCACCATTGGTACAGGCCGCATAGTTATTTACAAATCGGCAGTTAATAACTTTAACATTTGAACCTGGTTCATCCAGACCAACCTGGATTGCTCCACCGAAGCTGTCGTATTTTCCTTTTACCCAGTTATCTTCAAAAACACAATTTCTTATTTCTGAATTTATACCGTACACATCCAGAGCCGCCCCGCTTGAAAATTCTTCAAAATTTTCATGATATGCAGTATTCCTTCTGAATTGACAGTTTTCAACTATTGTTCCTGAAGCAGTATACAAATCATATTTAGTACATAATGCACCACCTTTTAAAGCGTGATTGTCTTCAAAAATACAATTTTCAAATTTAACATTTTTCGCTTCAATCAATACTGCAGATCCAGTATCCTCATTACCGTTGATAAATTTAATATTTTTAAAAACACTGCCGGCTCCATTACTATTAATGTAAAAAGCCCTGGATAGTGATTTTCCATCCAGTACAGTAGTACCGTCACCAATTATAATAAGTTTTTTATTAATTGTAATTGCAGTTCCTGTTGAATAATAATATCCGCTCAGTTGAACCGTACCTCCTGAGGAAGTTGAATCAATTGCACTTTTAATTGTGGCATATGTTTTTTCACCTGCTTTAAGTGAGTTATTGAACGAATCTGCTGAATTCCGTAAATCCATTTGCATAGGTTCATCGTGAGAATTTTCTAGTTTTTCTACATTACCGGTTTCCATTACCATATCATCAGTGGTTTCGTTTAAATCCACTGCATATGAATTTTCAGCACAAAATCCAATTGCAGCAAGCATTAAACAAATAACGCACAGACAAAATAGGAAATTTCCTCCAATAATAATCTTTCCATTATTTTTTAACATATTAAATCACCTATTATTGAGGACGATTATAAATACTATTAATTAACAAAAAGCTATTAACTAGCAATTAATCTTTTTATTTCCTGTTCAGAGTTAAAAATAATGATTCATGATATGAAATTTTGAAATCAACTCCAGACAGTAGAGTAATTATCGAATAACACCCTAACACGAATAATTTTTATCCAAATTATTCGCCCAATCTACAAGTCATTTTCAATTTTATAACTAAAATCAAAATTTTTTAAATCAAATCAATATTTAACTTAAAATAAAAGATAATCTTTCTAAATCCTCAAAATACTTATTAAACGATTTATTATTTAAATCTATGCTTAAGAATACTTTAAAATTGTTTTTAGAATGAAAAATAACATTTTAAAGTAAATATTGCTAAGAGTGGGAAAAAATATTTAATTAATAATAATCATATAATTAATATATAACTAAACATCAAGGTATTAGAGACATGAAAAGACAAATAACAATAATGATTATGGCTCTACTGATATTAGCCCCAGTCATACAGGATGTGAGTGCGGCAAAAACCGTATTCATAACATCCGACAATATTGTAGACCATGATACTGATTTAAAACTGTTAAACTCATTGAAGAGTTACATAGAAGAAATAAGCGGAGGAGAATTACAGGTAATTGTTGACAATCAGGCTCCGGCAGCAGGAGAAGGATGGCGTTCAATAGAAGTTACAAGTGACGTAAGCGTGGATTTGGCCGCTTCGGATGCGGGAAACTACCTGCAGTTAGCCAGTTCCACAGTAAACTCAGATAAACAGATTGTATTTGTCAATATTGGAGATTATGATTTAGACAACAACACAAATTTCTTAAGAAGAGCATGGGATGACAATTATTCAAATGAATCATTAGCCGGGATGCATGATCCGGGGACATTCCTTAAAAATGCAGGAATATACTATGTCCAGCCTGCAAAGGAATTTCCGAATAACGTTGACAACGGTGTTTTATCAAAATATGATGAAAACATGAACAAGCAGATTGCCCAGGAAATTGTAGACATCATTAACACCCATGAAAATGATTCGAAAGTATTAAGCGACGGATTAGTCTCCCACAATATAATTAAACCTTCAGTAATGGCAAATGCAAGTAAGGAATTAATAAAAAGTAATGATAAGGAAATGACAGGAACATACGGCAATTATACCGGACCCCAACTGTTATACCAGACAAGTTCCTATTTGAACGGTAACGGACTGGACGTTCCAAAATCCTTTGATGAACCTGAAAACCCAATGGGAATTTCATTTATGGTAAAAGACACATATTCCATTTATGACTATTTCAAAATGGCAGGAATTGTTAGAGAATATATGGACCAGAACGGTAAAGCACCTGATTCAATAGAATATGAAGGAGCTCACATCGGCTATTATGATTTATTATATAACTTTGCAAAAATAACTCAAAATCATACTGATGCAAGACATATGGGCTTTGACAATGAATATCACTTCGATAGAGTTAACGATTCAATCTTATTACACATATTCCCATTCGTACTAATATTATTCGTTTTATTCATTGCATATTTATTCCTAAAAAGGATAAGAAGATATTAATAACATGAAAAAATAATACTACAAATGAGGGGAAATTTATGAAAAAATATATTGCAGAATTAATAGGAACAATGGTTCTTGTTTTATTTGGTTGTGGAAGTGCAGCCGTAGCAGGTCAGGTATTAGGTAATCTTGGAATTGCAATGGCATTCGGTTTATCTATAGTTGCTATGGCTTATGTGATTGGAGACATCTCAGGATGTCACATCAACCCTGCTGTTTCAATCGGTATGTGGATTGATGGAAGAATGGAAGCTAAAGACCTGATAATGTATATTATATTCCAGTGTATCGGTGCAATTATAGGTATTGCTCTTTTAGCAGTTATTATCAACTCTGCTCCAAGCCTTGGAGGATATGCAGTAACCGGCCTTGGTCAAAACGGATTCGGCTCCGCATCAAGTGTTGGACTTGGTGTTGTAGGAGCAATAATTGTTGAAATAATCTTAACCTTTGTATTTGTATTCACAGTTCTTGGAGTCACCAAAAAAGCAGAAAACAGTGCTGTTGCAGGTATTGTAATTGGTTTAACACTTGCATTCGTACATATTATGGGCATTCCATTAACAGGTACATCAGTTAACCCTGCCCGTAGTTTAGCGCCTGCTCTTTTCCTTGGCGGTCAGGCTCTGCAACAGGTTTGGGTATTCATTTTAGCCCCAATAGTTGGTGCAGTTATTGCAGGATTATTATACAAAGGATTAAGTTCAGAGGATGCTTAAATCCTCTAACCCTTTTCTTTTTTTAACTTTAACTTATTTTAAAAACAGATTATAAATAAAACTCCTTTTTTGCATATTATAACATTACTATTAAATATTTAATAGAATATAATTAATATATAAAGGTGAATATATGAAAATCGTAATTGCAATTGGAGGATCAATTTTACTTAAAGAATACGATAGTAAAAAATTCCAAGAATACAGTGCTATTTTAAAAGACCTGTCCGAAGAACATGAACTATATGTTGTTGTAGGTGGAGGAAAACCTGCAAGGGAATATATCAGTGTTGTTCGTAATTTAGGTGCAGGTGAAGCACAGTGCGACGATATTGGAATTGAAGTTACAAGAATCAACGCTAAACTAATGCTTTCAGCGCTTGGTGATGCTGCTTATCAGAGAGTACCTCACAATTTCCAGGAAGCATTGGAATTTTCATCCAGTGGAAAAATCATTGTTATGGGAGGTACAGAACCTGCCCACAGTACCGATGCCGTCTCAGCAATATTGGCCGAATACATTCATGCAGACAAACTCATTAACCTAACATCCGTTGACGGAATGTATACAAAAGATCCTAATAAATTTGACGATGCGGAACTTGTAAGTGAAATTACCGCAACAGACCTGCTTGAATTTTTAAGCGGCAAAGACGTTAAGGCAGGAACCTACGAATTCTTCGACACTACAGCCGTTCAGATGATTAAACGGTCAAACCTTCAAACCGTAATCACTAATGGTTTTGAACCGGAAAACCTAATCAAAGCCGTCAATGGTGAAAATGTAGGAACAAGAGTTATCAGCGAGTAAGGTGGAACAGTGGATAATCTTATAGATATCGGTTTAAATTTAATGCACAAATCTTTTAGAAGAGACCGAACAGAAGTAATAGAAGATGCAAAGAAAGCCGGTGTTAAACAGTTCATCATCACCGGAACAAATGTGAATTCAAGTCAGATGGCTGCCGAATACGCATCCAAATATCCGGGAACATTATTTTCAACTTCAGGCGTTCATCCCCATGATGCAAAAACCTGCAATGGTCACACAATGTTTGAACTTGAAAAAATAGCAAAAAACGACTGTGTTGTGGCCATCGGAGAATGCGGTCTGGATTATAACAGAAACTTTTCACCCCAGGACCTGCAGAGAAAATGGTTTGAGGCACAAATAGAAGTTGCAGAACGTGTGAATATGCCTTTATTTTTACATGAAAGAGAAGCTCATAAAGACTTATATGATATTTTAAAAAGACATGACAGCGTTGTGGAAAAATCCGTAGTTCACTGTTTTACCGGAACCAAACAGGAAGCAAAAAATTATGTTGAACTCGGATGTTACATAGGAGTTACAGGATGGATCTGTGATATGAAAAGGGGAAGAAACCTTCAGGAAGCAGTGGGCGTTATTCCACCGGAAAAATTAATGATTGAAACAGATGCACCATTTTTAATACCGAAAAACTTTGACAAAAAACCTAAAAAAAACAGGAACGAACCTAAATATTTACCTCACATCCTCGAAACAATTGCAGTCTGCATGGGAATGGATGCAGAAGAACTTGCAGTTCAGGTTAACAAAAATACTAAAGAATTTTTTAAAATATAAAAAGGAGATGATAGAATGGCAGTAGACCCTCATAAACATTGTCCAATATGTGGAACCCCAATACCTTTAAATGAACTTGTATGCTCACCGGATTGTCAGAAAGTCTGGGATGCAAGAATAAAACAGAGAAAAAAATCACAGATAATGTTATACATTGTGATTGCAATATTTTTAATAATTTGGGCATATATGACCTTCGTAAAATAGGGATTTAAATGATAATAACTTCATCAAACACTTTGGAAAATAAAGAAATCATAGAATATAAAGGATTAGTTACAGGAGAATCCTTAATTGGTGCCAATATCTATAAAGACCTATTTTCAGGAGTTCGTGATGTTGTTGGAGGGAGAACCTCCCGTTATGAAGAAGAATTGGAAAAAGCCCGTGACATTGCCTTTGAAAGTATGAAAGAAAAAGCTGAAAGTTTAGGGGCAAACGCCATTATCGGCCTTAAGATTTCCTATGATAATCTTGGAGGCACAATGGGCAATACAATTCTTGTAACTGCATATGGTACTGCAATAAAATTTGAGTAGCATGAAACCCAGAAAAGAAAACATTGATTTGAAGCACAGTTCAAAAGCCGTTTTTTGTATCTCAGTTGGTACCGCTGTAGGGCTTGTTGTCTATGGCATTTTCCTATTTTTCAAAATTGCCATATTCGGATGGAATCTGGGACTTATCTTTGCACCTCTCAGTGCAGGGTATGTTGAAACTGTAATATCCAGAAGAATTTTAGGAAAATCGAGTGGAGCGATAAGTGCATTCATACTTTTTATCTATACAACATTTTACAGTTTTATTTTGAAAAATCCTACACTTGGAATAAATTTAATTACTGCGGGATCAATCCTTGTAATTCTTCAGTCAGCATTTCCAACACTTGTGAATTATCTTATTATGGTAATTCTTGGTGCAATTGCATCCAATATAAAATGGACAATAGGAAATGCCAGAAAAAGAATAAACACAGCTGTCAAAGATAATGTTAAATGGGAAACTGCTGACGAAGAAGTTGCCCCACCTTATTTTGACGAGGCCGAAAGTAACCGGAAATTAAACAGCCAGGGATTCTATTTTATTACAAGTACTGATATGCATGACAGACCATATAAAAATATTGGAATTTGCCAAAGTCAAGTCATTATTGAAAATGAGGACGATATCAGTGTCAAACGTGAAATAGTTGAGGAAAAACGTTTGGTCGGCATCAAAAAAGGAAAAGACGAATGCCTACTAAAACTGATTAATATTATTAAAGAAAATGGAGGAAACGGCATTTTAGATTTGGAAATAGAATACGGATTAATAGGAATGAAAGGAGACAATATTCATATTATTGCCACTGGAATGGCCATCAATATTAAATGAATCAGAAAAAACTATTTTTAAAATAAAGCAAAAGATTTAAGTATTTAAATATATGCCAATTAAATATATTACCAGAAACCATCATCCATTAAAAAGAGTGCTTTAACCAGAGATTCCTGGAGGAGATAAGATGAAAGAAGTATCACAAGAAATGTTTGATTACATTAACCGACAGCTAGATAAAATCGAAAAACAGCACAATATTGAAATATTATACTGTGTTGAAGCGGGCAGCCGTGGTTGGGGTTTTTCAAATGAAGAATCTGATTATGATATAAGATTCATCTTTAAAAGACCCTTAAATGACTATTTTACAATTAACCAGAAAAGTGATACAATTGATTATTTTGATGGGGATTTGGACTTTGTCGGCTGGGATATCCGGAAAGCCCTGCATCTGCACTGGAAAAGTAATCCTAACCTGAGGGAGTGGATGAAACAGAAAATTGTATATCGCGGAAATTGTGAATTCCTAGACGACCTGCCTCCATTCAGTCCAGTTACCCTGAAATACCATTACGGAAGCCTTGCCTATAATAACTGGAAGAGATATGTTGTCGGTGCAAAAAATGAAATGAATAAAAAGGTAACCAAAAGATACATGTATGCCATAAGATGCATACTGGCATGGATTTTGATTGATGAAGGCAGGGATGCACCTATTCAGATTGATGAGTTGATGAAATGCTTCATTGATAGCGGTCAAATCGGTACACGATTATATGCAGACATATTAATGCTGACCAGTTATTACAAAAGCAACTGCCGGAAAAATAAACCTGACGAGCGAGCGATTGAAAATATAACTACATTCATTAATGCATATATCGAAATAATGAAAGCAGACAAACCGAAAATGGAAGAGTTAAGTGATATTGAAATATACAATGACAGGTTCAGAAAAATAGTTTTAGAATAAGAGAGTGTTTTTATATTTTCCAAACTGTTTTAATCATTCTATTTCGCTTAATCTCTTTTTGAAATGGTCATTTTTACTGCAGTTGTTGATGGCCTTTTTCAAAATGTCCCTTTCACTTTCAGCATCACCCTGCTTTTGATAAATCTCAATAAGTGCTTCATAGGCTTTTTGAGAATCCGGCAATGTGAAAATAACCTGTCTGTAAAGTTCGATAGCCTCATCAAATTCCCCCAAATCCTTCAGATAGTTAGCTTCATTCATTACATGAGATACATTTTTTAATTTTCCTTCCTCTTTTTTAGGTTTGATTTTACCTTCAACATTTTTTAATTTATCGAAAATATCTCCTGCAGCCTGACTGTCAAAATTTTCTCCAACTTTTCTTTCTTCACTCATTACTATCACCTACGGTAAAATTCCAAGCATTTTTAATGCCATGTACAATACCAGTATTGAAAATATAATCTTTAACTTCTTTTGAGGAACTTTATGAGCAAATTTTGCACCGACTGATGCCATTGGAACTGAAAAAGCAGCAATAAATGCAAAATTAATGAGACTTACATAACCTACAGAATAGGGAAATGTACTGACTCCCCAACCTGAAATCATATAGGATAAAAATCCTCCGATTGCCGTTAGGCAAATGAAAATCGATGAGGTTCCTATCGCCTCTATCATTGAGAATCCGAGAAGTGCTGTTAAGAGAGCTATTAAAAATATTCCTCCTCCAACACCCAGAAGCCCTGATGAAAATCCCACAACAAGACCAATGATTCCGGCAGTGATTAAATTAAATGGTATTCTAGCCTTTTCTCTTTCCTTATTGATATTAACAATATTGTTAACTGTAATGAACAATAACAGAAGACCGAATATTATTTCCAATACTCTTGAAGGCAATGAGGATGCGACAAATCCTCCTACAATGCCTCCGATTATTCCGAATATGCCCAATCGAATTCCAGGCTGTATAATATTATCCATTGTTCTGGTGTGCCTGTATGCTCCGCTCAGTGATGTCGGAACAATAATAGCCAAACTGGTACCGAATGATATTAATATTGCCAGATCAGGTTCAACACCAATGTATTTTAATAAAAAGTATTGCAGAGGTACGATTAAAAATCCTCCGCCAACGCCCAAAAGTCCTGATGCAAAACCTGCACATATTCCTATCAGCATTAATCCTATGAGATATTCAATTGGAAACATCAATTAAAATATTGTATGCTTATTATAAATATCAGTTATCATTTGTTGTTCATGCACTCTTAACTAAAAATATGAAATCTTAAAACTCATGAAAGAATACACATGATTATATACAAACAAATAATCACAGAATCTCTCAAATAATGCAGATATGATAATGTAAAGCAACATTAACTTTAATAGCTATTAAATACAAATATATAAATGTTATGAAAAAATTGTTGTTGATTGTTTTAATCTTTTTAGTTATAGGTGCCGTCAGTGCTCATGATGATACAAATAGCACCGCAGACCCTATACTCAAAGATACAGAATATAATACAGACATCGACGATGAAGACGGAATAATGGAAGTTGAAGAAAACGATTATATTTCCGTTGAGGTCAAAGCCAATGAAGCCTGGAGTCTGAATGTTTATATTGACAGACATAACTCCACACTCAATGGTGAAATCAACAATGCAACCTATGACCAGGTTGATATTCCTACAAGCGTTATGATTGACGGCAAGGAAATGCCCCTGAGTTTGGGAAAACATAATATCATCTATGAATTCAGATTCATAAATACCACTTCAATATATAAGCCTGACGCATCCATCACCGATTCCGGCATGTATTTTGACTTTGATTTTATCCGAACAAGCAAAAACCCGCAAAATTCAATTTACAGATTCAGCTCAGAGTTTAACGTTATCAAAAGTGTGGAACCGAAATCAGCCACATTCAATTTAGAAGAGATTAATATAAGCCACACCGAGTCACTCCCATTTGAGTTAAACGGAATAAAAACCGGCGAAGTAAATATTTATCTTGACGGAACATTCTTTAAATCATTTGAAATTGACGAAAATAATGATGAAGAGGAAATTGACACCACCAAGTTGGTGGTAGGTTCTTATAATCTTATCTGCATACTAGAAACAGATAAAGTCTACGGTGAATATAATATTAAGGCAGATACTTCAGATTCAATGATTAATATTAATTTCATTAAATCCAAAACCCTTTATACACCAAACAGATATATGGTCACAATCAATACCACTTTAAACATTTGCGAATTTCCAGAATTGGATATAATCCCTGTGGATGCACCCTCCGTTAATATAACTTACACCAGAAGCATCCCAGTATGCTTTGAAGGTGACCGGGGAGGAGACCTTACTGTATATATTGATGGTGAAAAAGTTTATGACAACTCCATCCTTTTCTCATGGCAGGATACCTGCTATATACCTACAAAGGATGCGGGCGGAAATTATTTTGATGAAGGAACTCATGACCTTAAATTTGAATTCGTATCCTCAGACAAGTATACCAGTTTCAATCCAAAAATAACATGGCGCAACAATGCTTTAGTATTTAACTTTGCGGATTCAGAGGACTGGAATACCTTTTTAAATGAAAAATATGTGATAAATACAAAACTGAACATAATCAATAAAAACACACAGTTCATTCCAATAGATTCACAGGCTAGTGTAAACATTGTTCACACAAACGACATAAAACTCAAAATTGACGGTTTAGTTAATTATAATCTGACCGTTTTTGTCGACGACATTGAAATCTATGACGGCCACACAAATAATAATGCAATCAACATTAAAACATTCTTTGCAAGATCATCCATTGAGGAAACAAATGAAAGAGACATCCAAACCGGTAGCCACAGCATAAGATTTGAGTTTGAATCCCCATACACATATGATGCTGATGCAGAATTTAAAGACAATGTAATGCATTTTAAATTCAACCAGAAAGATTCCGACATTAACCCGAATGGCGTTCACTATCAGTTAAACACCACCCTAACAGTTAGGGAAAAGGATAAGACCGTCCATATTCTAAACGTGAAAAACAATACCTACTTTGACGATACTGAGTTTATTGTTAAAATGGATTTATATGAACCCGAAAGTGATGATGACTGGGAGGTCGGAGATGCAATAGGTACACAGGATGTCGGAATCATTGTAAGCGATGAAAATGGAGTTGTCTACATTGGGGATGACTTGATGAATGTTTACGAACAGTTGAAGTGGAATCATGATTTTGAAAATGAATTGCTGCCTAAAGCCGGAACATACACTATGAAAATCATCAACTTGGCAGACAATACTTATGATACCTCATCATTTACCGTTAAAAAGGCGAGCAGGAGTTTCAATAGGAAATATTCTTCAGATGACTTCAATGTTTTATTCACACTTGATTTTTCAGCCTGCAGGGAAGATTTAAATGACCTCTGTTATATTACCCTGGACGGTAAAGAAAAAGTAATTCATGTGAAAAAAGCTTTAGACAAAAGCAAAAAAGAAGTTCTTTTTAAAGACATAGACCCTGGAGATTACACCGCAACCTTTACCCTTAAAGGAAATGAAATATATAAAGACGTTACCTTAAAATCAAAGGTCACCGTGAAAAAAGAATCTCCAAAAATCACTTATCGCCATAATGGTGAAAACAGCCTTAAACTTACAATTGACATCGGCCAATCCAAAACTGATGCAGTCTTGACTGTAAGTGCAGGTGGAGAACAGAAGAAATTTACAATAGACAAAAACACCAAACATCTCACAGTTAAATTCGATGATTTAAAATCAGGTTATTACAATGTTGAAATAGACTTCCGAGGCAATGAGAGATATACCTCAAAAACACTCACCACCTCAATTCAAATCACCGGAAAGTCAGAATTCCCGGCAACAGAACCTGCTGACGATAATCATAAAAAAGGACATGGCGTTGGAAACAATACCGGAGGAATCGGCACCGGCAGCGGAAATTCTAATGCAACAGGTAGCGGAAACGGCACATACAATGGAAAAATAACATTTAACGGCAAAGGATTTAACGGAGATTTGGGTTCACAGGGAAGCGGACATGGTGAGCAGGCCAAAAGTTATGAAATAACCAAAAATATCAGAAAAATCGATGAAAATACCGATACATTATTAATATTTTTAATCATCACATCCATACTTCTACTTTTAAGTTTCATATATGAAAGACATGAAAATGATGAATCAGAGGAGTATTAGTTTGACACTATTTTTTCATTTAATACCATATTGCTCCAATCTTTTCACAACAACGAAAAAATACTCAAAATCTGTTTTAAAAAAATTCAATGTTATATATTACTTCATTGAAATATAATATTATATCAGACAACTAATCGAATAAAAACATAGAGTTGTTATATTATGAATATAAAAAAGATAATGATTATAACATTTCTGCTGCTGGCAGTTTTGACAATTGGTGCCGTTAGTGCAGCAGATGCTGATGCTGCATCGGATAATCTGAATGCCACTGAAGATGCAGACATCATAAATGATTATGACATCGACGAACATTATATCGATGTGAATGAAGAGGAAATCCAACTTGATGAAAACGAAATTGATTATGATGATGAAGAGTATATTGCATCCATAACATTGCCAAAAAATACAAAAAAAGGCAGTTTCAAAATCTTCAACGGTGAAGAGGTAGTTGCATCCCTGAAGGTTGATGCTGATGATGATGACCATTGGGAAAAAGATGGTGGAATTTTAGAGGGTACTATATATTTGAACGATTTTGATTTAACCAAAGTTCATGATGGAGATATGCTCTCATTTAAATTCTTTGAAACAGATGGAGGACATCCAGTTGACATTTTTACAACAGTGTGCAAAGTTAATTTAACCAATTCAACCCTGCAATTAATTGTAATTTATGACGGCCTGACAGAAGATGATGTTGATATTCAGGTCAGCAATATTAACATCAACAAACCGAATGAAAATTTCACTTACGTTGATGTTGCACAAAAAACAGGAATTTTCATAATAACAGTAGGTGATGATAACGATGTAGAGATATTTAAAGAGGATTTAAACACTACCTCAAGACCTTACGTTAAAATTAGGGATGACGATGACAATCAATTTTATAGATTCGGCTTTTCATTTACTGACTTAAACAATTACATTGCTCAAAATATCAATGGATATACATTCAATGATTTAGTTAACAAAAGAATTATCTCCTCCGGAGATGACATTTATTTCGACCTCTGTGAAAGTGATGGTGAAACTGAAATATATACCAAACAAATGACTTTTACTCTAACTTCCGATGAAATCCTATTTAATGGCGAAGATGTTGAAGTTGACTATATGGATTTGGAAGTTATCATGTACGGAGCATGGCAGGAAAAAGCTTTACTTGAGTATATAATTAGTATAGATATTGAAAGTTGTGAAATTGTAATTTATCTTGATGATAATGACACTCCTGCATTTAAAAAATCATTAACACCTGATGAATCAGATGAGGATTATGATGATGAAGAGACATATCATTATATTGTCTACATTGGTGATTTAAACATAACCAAAGCGGGCAAATATATAATACGTGAGTATCTCAACAATGACAAAGGAAAACCTATATATCATTATGATTACGAGGACCCTGAAATTTTAGAATTATATGACCCTCAAACCATAACTGTAGATAATGTGACTGTTAATGTCAATCCAATTCCTACATCAATCAGCAGCAATGAAACTTTAATTACAATTGACGGTGCTGCCAGTGAAGATGATGAGATTTTAATATATGTTGATGAAAATAAACAGCCACTCACATTTAAACTCAGTGACTGCAGAAAAGATGAAAATGAAAATTATATCCTTAAATCCAAGGAATTAAATCTTAAAATTGGAGTGCATAATTTAAATGTTACATATAAAGGAGTTAATTTATCTGCCAAAGTTGAATTAATCAGCAATATTTTTATTGAACTTAATGAAACAGTTTACACCACATTCAATGAAAATTTTGTTTACATCAGTGCAGATGATGAAGAAGAAGATGGATCAGGAATTCTTGCCTATGACGGTGAAGTTAATTTAACAATAATGGACAAAAATGGGATTATAGCTACTTTGGAAAAAGATATCGAGGAATTAAGTTACGAAGAAAACTTAGATGCTCGTGTAATAAGCACTAAAGACATTGATGCTGAATTAAATGGAACATATACTGTTGTTGTAAGATATTTCAATGACAATATAGGTATGACTCAAACTGAAGGCAATGTAACCTTCAGATCATTTGATTCAAAAGAGTATGGAACCTCAATTAAAAATAAAGTTAAAAATAAAAATGACTCTGTAATCACATTCACAAACATTACTCGAGATTACGCAATCACAGTTGAAATTGATGGAAATACCGCTGCCAAAATCGGCAAAAATGATTTAAGCCTTGATTTGGAAAAACAAGCTTATTATATAAAATATGATAAACTGGGAAACCTTACAGAAGGGTATCATTCAATAAAAGTATCCATTGATTCCAAAAAAACTGGCAAAATAGAGTTGGCCAATGGAAACATCCTCGTTGATTTGGAAGAGGATATTGATCCTTCATTAACAATTGCCATTGCCAACATTGAAGAGGGCAATGCGGCCAATGCAGTAATTACAACCAATTCCGCATTCAGTGGAGATGTTATAGTACAGGTTGCAGACAGAAATTACACCGTCAAGGTCGTTAAAGGTCATGGAAACACTTCAATTACAGGTTTAGCAGTGAATAAATACATTGCAACTGCATTCCTTAAATATGACGGAGCATTTAAGGACAGTGTTAAAACCACCACATTTGAAGTAACTTCCAAAACGGTTACTGATTCCAAAAAATCACCAGTCATTAAACTGACTTTAAAAAAGGTTAAGATTAAAAAATCCGCCAAAAAGCTTGTATTGAGGGCAACCCTAAAAATAAACGGCAAAGCCAAAAAAGGTTTAAAAGTTATTTTCAAGTTCAAAGGCAAAAAATACGTGAAAAAAACAAACAAAAAAGGTGTTGCAAAAGTAATAATTAAGAAAAAAGTACTTAAAAAACTCAAAGTCGGTAAAAAAGTCACCTACTTGGCGAAATATGATAACATAACAAAGAAACGTACTGTAAAAGTTAGAAAATAAGGATTCAATTCCTTATTTTACTTTTTTTTTAGATTTCATCCAAATAATCATTTGAACATCTGATTCACATTTAACATCAGATATTGATGTGAGATACAATCTGATTTGAACTCATGTGAATCCCCAAACATCATTTATTTAAAGTATTAATTTTAAACTATTGTTATGAAAGTTAATAAAACTGTTTTAGTAGGATTAATATTTATCTTCCTTGCAGGATTAATCTTTATAACAGATATTTTCAATCCGGTTATAAGACCAGTTACATATCTGTTTTTAATGGGTTCATCCAAAGGAAAAGACATATTATTCTTTGGTATTTTAGGATTATTATTAATATTATCCCAGTCAATCAAAAAAGACCTGAATACCACCAAGTATCTGAAAATTTCAATTGTGATTGGAGCTGTTTTATTAATTTCAGGCATTCTACTGGAAGTTATTTTCAGACTGCAAATGGGCATTGGACTTAACACTGTATTATGCAGCATGACTAATGGCATGAGTTCCACAAGCATATTGCACACTCATATGTTAAAGTCCATTTTGGGAGAGGTTATAACTCAGATAATTGGTCCTTTTATTCAAGGAGATATCAATACCGGTGTTGGTCTATATCAGTATGTCCCAGGTTTTTCGTTTTTGGTAGTTTTGCTTTTACCGGTTTTATTTACAACAATCGTTTTAGCATCCTCAAAAAGACCATGGCCAACAACTTTTCTTCTCGCATTCTCTTCCAGTTGTCTTTTTATTGGAATAATCGACGGAGGAATGTTTGCAACCCCTTCATATTTCGGAATCTTCGGACTTTATTTTATCTATAGAGACGGTTATTATTTAAATTACTATATTGGAACCCTGCTTAGAGATGAGCACCTGCTTGCACAAAACAAATTGATTAAACCATGTTACCTCAATCGTGATTTTAAAAAACTGAGACTGACTTTTAACCGCTTTTTGGTTTGTTTTGCAGTTATCGCAGTGATATTTTTACGATTCACAATTGCTTTTGCAGGTGCAGAACCGGATTATTATACTGTGGATGTCGCAAATCCAACTGGAGAAATCGATTTGGGAAACGTAACTGACAAAATAATTGATTTAAAGCATGACAATACTTTAAATAAAACAACATACCACATTGACTCCGACTATAACGAAATGGAACTGATTAATGATTTGAAAGTTCCCCTGAACAATTCGTGTGAATATTACACCGTTTCATGGAACGTATACTCCTACCTGAACTGATTGATATGAGAAAATTCTATTTGATTTTACCAGTCCTTGCGGGTTTAATGTTTGGATCAAGCGGAATATTCGTTCGGACATTAACCCAGAACGGCATTGATTCAACCACACTCCTTTTTTTAAGGTTTTCAATAGCTATAATTCCAATTTTAATATCAATTTTAATAACCGATACAGGATTATTGAAGATAAAGATAAAAGACATTCCACTTTTTTTAGTCTGTGCAGTATGCATTGTAGGACTGAACCTGTGCTATAACGAATCCATGAATACTGTTCCCCTGTCACTTGCAGCAACCCTGCTTTCCACAGCACCTATATTCGTGCTGATCTTCGCATATGTCCTTTTTGGAGAAAAGATAACCCGGAAAAAATTCATTTGTATGGTTATGGCACTTATAGGTTGTTTATTGATGACCGGCATTTTGGAGAGCAATCTGGTAAATATTCCAGTGTTTGGAATTGTTTCGGGATTTGGAGCCGCATTATTCTGGGCGGTGTATCTGATGAGTTCAAAAAAGTCCATTGAAAATGGAAATCATACATTCACTATCTTATTTTACTCAATAATCCTTATTTCAATTGCTTTAATACCGTTCAGTAGTTTTGGACAAATCAGCAGTTTTATCAGTACCAATCCCCTAATGACAATTCTTTTTTTAATTATTCACTCCACATTTTCATTTGCACTGCCATATATTTTATCAACCGTAAGTTTGAATTATACCGATTCAGGAGTATCTTCAATATTGCTATCCGGTTCGGAGCCGTTTGCAGCACTGCTATTTGGATTTTTAATATATGGCGAAATACCGACCATTTTAATGTTTACCGGATTTGTTTTGACAATAATTGCAATGATAATGCTGAGTCAAAGGGAAGATGTGAAAAATTAATCGCAATCATAAAGAGAGATTTCAACTGTACTGCTTGAAATTAAAAAATAATCTGAATAAAACTTATTTAAGCCAAATAATCCGAAAACATACTCAAAATATTGATTTACTCGCAGATAATCCCTATACAGTAATTGTCAAATATCCTTTAAAAATGACAAAAACACTTATAAAAATCACAATATTTAAAAATTACAATAAATAACCGTATACTCCATGATTAAAACATTGACAATTCCCGGTTTAATATAAAAATATAATATAAAAAATCCCCTTTTTCAATGAAAAACACAGTTACTGGAAAAAAATTTCATTCAAGAAAATTAATTAAATCAACCGGAATTACAATAAAAGCCAAAATTTACAAAAACTTATTAATTTAAAAAATAAACTTTAACATATGATTTTAAGCATTATCATACCTACCTACAATGAAGAAGAATACCTCCCAGTTTTATTGGAAAGTATTAAAAAGCAAAGTTTTAAGGATTATGAGATTATAGTTGCAGATGCCAACTCAACTGACAGGACAAGAGAAATCGCCGAATCCTATGGGTGTATTGTAGTTGATGGAGGATTGCCTGCAGCAGGTAGGAACAATGGTGCTAAAGTAGCTACAGGAGAATACTTATTATTCCTTGATTCTGATTTGGAGCTTACTGATGATTATTTAAGAAATGTCCTGTATGAATTTAGAATGGAAAGGCTTGGAATCGGAATTACTCAGATGCTTCCGATGTCAAGGAAGGTGGATGACAAACTGTTCCATGACTTTGCCAATTACTTTATGATAAGTGTTGAAAACATCAAGCCACACGGTGCCGGATGTTACGGAATCATTGTAAGAAAGGAACTCCATGATGCCTGCGGAGGATTTGATGAGTCTTTAACATTTGGAGAGGATACCGATTATATCGAAAGACTGGCAAAAAAAGAGCGATTTAGAGTATTGAGAAATGCCAAAATTGGTGTTTCAACCAGAAGACTGGAAGAAGAAGGTATTGAAACATTAATCAGACAATACGGGAAAAGTACTGTTAATGACTTTTTAGGAAAACGAACTGATGCTGCCGAACTGGACTACAATTTTGATCATGGCCATGAACGTCTCACAGCACCACGGCTTGAAAGACTGAGCAGGGCAACAGATAGAGTCAATCAGATTAAAGAAAATTACGATGACTCCGTTCAAAAAATAAATGCCGCCAAATCTCATTTTAGAATTAGAAAAATCCGGCAAAAAAAAGTGGTTTTTTACAGTGTCTGCGGCGAGGGAATGGGACATGCAATCCGCAGTGGAGTTATTATTGATAGAATTAAGGAAAAGTATGATGTTTATATTTTTTCAAGTGACAGGGCATATGAATATCTGAATTCCAAATTCGACAATGTGTATGAAATTGGCGGATTCAACACAGTTTATATCAACAATAAGGTGAATAACCTCCAGACATTGGCAAATGCCATTAAAAGAAATCCTACAAATATGAAAGTAGGATATGATATATTGTATAAAAAAGCAAGGAAAATAAGGCCGGATGTGATTGTTACTGATTTTGAAATCTATGCAACAAGCGTTGCCAAGCTGTTGAGCATTCCACTGATAAGTCTGGACAATATTCACATGATTACCCAGGCTAAAATTAAATACCCATCAAATAAGCGTATAGAAATGCTTAAAGCGAAGGGAGTGATTAAGACATATGTAGTAAAGCCGAAATTCCATATATTAACCAGTTTCTTCTATCCTCCTATAAGAGCCCGGAAGAATGCAGTTATTTACCCGCCGGTCATTCGTGAAGACATACTTGAATTAAAACCAAAAAAAGGAGATCATATCATCGTTTATCAGACAAGTAAGGAAAGTGTTAAACTTGTCCGTAGACTCAAAGCTCTCAAAGACGAACAATTCATCATTTATGGGTTCAATACCAACAATACTGACGGAAACCTAACTTATAAAGAGTTTAATGAAGATGAATTTTATGAAGATTTGTCCTCAGCCAAAGCAGTTATCTGCAATGGAGGATTTACATTCATATCCGAAGCGATTTATCTTAAAAAACCTATTTACTCCGTTCCGGCTATTGGAAACTTTGAACAGACACTTAACGGTTATTATGTGCAGCGTTTAGGTTATGGCGAATACCATGAAGTCATGAATGCTTCAAGAGTTAAAAACTTTTTAACTCGTCTTCCAAAATATCAGAGCAAACTGGAGAAAGTTAAAAAAACAAATAACGACGGAATTATTAAAGAACTGATTTACAGGATTGAAAAATATTCAAGGTGAGAATTATTATAACATGTAACGTGTGCGGACATCTGAATGACCCATCAAATGCAATATGTGAAAATTGCGGGTCTGACTTATCCGACAGTATTGACTGGTGTGGAGATTATGACTAAAGATTATCCGAATCTTTAATCTTAATTGTTTGTGAAATCTCCTTTAACAAATTCAAATCTTCACCAATCAGAATTATATCAGCTTTATCCTGACGAATTACACATTTGTAATTGGTTTTATTCTTTAGTGAAAATGAATAGATTTGTTCATTACTTGAATTTGAAATGGGTACGACATTATCCCCGATTAGAGAATCTGTTAAATTTTTGTTTATGATTATGCCCGAAAAGGCATCTGAATAGTTTCCTTTATTCTGATAATATTTCATTCCATCGGCTTCATTTTTAATTTTGAAATCTGAACCCTTTGGAGTGTCGATTTCAAAAAGTTTGAAGTCATGTGTTTTTAAAGGAATGTCAGCGGATTCAACAATTTTTTCAGAAGAGCTGAAAATCAGTACTGCACCCGTGACAATTAAAATAACCGCCACTACAGCAATAATTAAAAATTTCTTGTCCATTTAAAAGAAACCTCCTTTAAAATAAAAAAAAGTGTGATTAATAAAGTATTTTTACTTCATTAATCTAAAAAGGGTTAACTTATAAAGTTACACCCATTTCCAGTTGTTCTGTTAATTCTTTGTATCTATTACGGATAGTTACTTCAGTAACTCCGGCAATATCAGCCACATCTCTTTGGGTTTTTCTCTCACCAAGCAAAACGGATGCAATATATAATGCAGCTGCAGCCACACCGGTTGGACCTCTTCCTGAAGTTAATCCTTTTTCCATTGCTTTTTCAATGATTTCAATAGCTTTGGATTGTGCTTCACCTGAAAGTCCGAGTTCTGATGCAAATCTTGGTACATAGTCTACCGGAGAAGTTGGCGGAAGTTTAATATTCAACTCACGGGTGAGGAACCGGTATGTTCTTCCAACTTCTTTTTTGGTTACACGAGAGACTTCAGCTATTTCATCAAGGGTACGGGGTACGTTACATCGCCTGCATGCCGCATATAGAGAAGCGGCAACTACGCCTTCTATACTTCTTCCTCTGATAAGTTTGTTGTCCACTGCACTTCTATATACTACACTTGCAGCTTCCCTTACGCTTCTTGGAAGTCCCAGTCTTGAAGAGTCACGGTCAAGTTCACTTAATGCGAAAGCCAGATTCCTTTCTGTAGCTCCGGAAATTCTGATTTTTCTTTGCCATTTCCTTAATCTGTACCATTGAGCTCTGTTTCTTGCAGGAATATCACGACCGTAAATATCTTTGTTTCTCCAATCAATCATTGTACTTAGACCTTTATCGTGAATAGTATAGGTAATTGGAGCTCCAACTCTTGTACGTTTATCTCTCTGTTCGTGGTCAAATGCTCTCCATTCAGGACCCATATCTACAAGATTTTCATCAATGACTAATCCACAACGAGCACATACAACTTCAGCTCTTTCATAGTCACCTATTAATTCTTCTGAACCACATTCTGGGCATATTGTCTGTTTAGAATCATCGTAAACATCACTTTGTCTTCGATTTCCAGTTGTTCTTCTGCGTCCCCTGACAGGGGCTTCTTTTACCTTTTGTGCCGTGGTTTCATCCTCCTTTTTCTAGGTTTTTTGGATTTTGGTTTTGATACAAATAGTTTTTCGCCACAATTTTTCCGTATTTGTTTTCTATTGGCTGATTTGAACAAGCGAATAGAAACATATGGCTTTTTAGTAGGTCCAAAAACATAACTTACTTTACCAATTTTGTTTTTATTGCTGTCAAAAACAATTCCTCCAGGTGAAGGTGTTTTATCAGACCTTGCTATTAATTTTCCAGAGTTTGCTATATGCAAACTGTTTCCTAAAAATTTCATAAAATCCAACTTAAAA
>CACZNW010000046.1 GCA_902782595.1 uncultured Methanobrevibacter sp.
AATTAAAAATATTTTAAAACTGTATTAAAAAAATTATATTTGTCAAATCCAATTTTAAGGTTTTAAAATACCGATTAAAAATTATCCATAAACGAAAGATTATATAACTTTGTACATACAATAATTTAATTATAATATATCATTTACAAAGGAGTGTAAAAATGGAATTTACAAGACCAAGAGGTACAAGAGATTTTCTATTTGATGAAATGAGACGAAGAAAACAGGCAGAATGTACCTTAAGAGAAGTATTTGAAAGTTATGGTTATCAGGAAATTAAAACACCATTATTTGAAGAATTAAGTTTATTTACAACAAAATCCGGAGAGGAGATAGTTGACCAGTTATACAACTTTAAAGACAAATCTGACCGTGATTTAACATTAAGACCTGAAATCACCGCACCGGTTGCAAGATTATACCTTAATGAACTTGAAAAAACAGCGGTCAAACCTATTAAACTATATTATTATGGAAGCTGCTTTAGATATGAAAGACCTCAGAAAGGCAGGTTCAGACAGTTCTGGCAGTTTGGCTGTGAACTGATCGGCGCCAAAACTCCCCAGGGAGAGGCCGAAGTAATAGCACTGTGCAGCGATGCAATCAATTCACTGGGCATTACCACAGCAGATGTTAACATCAATCACCTCGGAATTATCAGGGGACTGTTCAAACACTTCAATATCTCAGCTGAAACCCAGCGGGAAATCATGGTAATTATTGACAAGGGAGACAAGGATCTGCTTATTGAATCATTAAGCGGAGACGAACCTGTCATTGAAAATGAAGAATTGAATGAAATCCTGTTAAAACTGATAGACCTTGTAGGAGACAGGTCAATAATAGCTGACGTTGAAGAGTTAATCAGCCCTTATGACGAACCAAAAAAAGCCCTGGAAGAATTAAAGGAACTAATCACACTTTTGGAATCATTCCAGGTTGATAATTACACACTGAACCTCGGAATCGCAAGGGGACTTGACTACTATACCGGAGTAGTATTTGAAATCTACGTTCCCGAACTTGGAGCGCAGAAGCAAATCTGCGGAGGAGGTTCATACAGTCTCGTTAAAGTCTTTGGAGGCCAGGAAGTGGAATCCACTGGTTTCGCACTTGGTTTTGACAGATTAATGAATGCAATCGAAGAACTGACAGAACCTGAAGAATTGCCTTCACACCTTGACGTTTACGTGGCACCCATCAAAAAGGACATGCAGGCCGAAGCCTTTGAAATAACACAAAGTCTCAGAAAAAGCGGTCTTAAGGCAGATGTTGATTTAAACGGCAAGAAATTCAAAAAACTTATGAACCATGCGGATAAAATCAAGGTTCCTAAAATCATCATCATCGGAGCAAATGACCTGGCGGAAGGTAAAGTCACCGTTAAGGATATGATAACGGGTGATCAGGAAGCTGTTGAGATTGACAGCATTGTAGAATATTTAAAAGGAGAATAATGATGAATATTAACTTCAGACATGAAATCAATGGTGTTAAAGTGATTACGGCAGTTGCACAGGATGCGAAAACCAATGAAATCCTGATGCTTGCAAACATGAACAGGGAAGCACTGATTAAAACCATCAAAACCGGAAAAGCCCATTACTGGAGCACATCAAGAAACCGGTTATGGATTAAAGGAGAATCCTCAGGACACTTCCAAACGGTTCATGAAATCCTTGTTGACTGCGATATGGATGCAGTTATTTTAAAAATCACACAGACAGGTGCAGCATGTCATGAAGGTTATAAATCATGCTTTTTTAGAAAATTAAACACCGAAAATAAAATCAACATCGATAACTTGAAAGATGAAGATGTTGAAATCATTTTAAAAAGATTAGTTAACCCGGAAGATGTGTATTAATTATGAGATGCATAATACCAGACACAAGCGCCGTCATTATAGGCGCAATATCAGATATTGTTGAAAAGAAAAACCTGGACTATCCCGAAATTATTGTTCCCGAAGCGGTGGTATGTGAACTTGAACACCAGGCAAATTCCAACAGACCGGAAGGTCTTAAAGGACTTAAAGAACTTCAAAAACTGCAGAGACTGCAGGACGAAGGTGAACTGGCCATCAGCTTTAAAGGAAGAAGACCTGCAAACTATGACATTAAACATGCCAAAAACGGAGAAATAGACAGTATTATCCGTGACATTGCAAGAAGCGAAATGGGAACACTTGTTACAAACGATAAAGTTCAGGCCGAAGTTGCAAAATCACAGGGAATACCCGTTTATTTTTATGAGCAGACATACGCTGAAAAGCCGCTTTCGATTGAAAAGTATTTTGATGACGAAACAATGTCACTGCACCTGAAGGAAAATGTTGTTGCGATGGCCAAGAAGGGAACACCGGGACACATTGATTTTGTCATGTTAAACGAAAAACGCTATACATATAGGGAACTCCATGAAATTGCTCAGGAAATTCTGGATAAAGCAAAAAACGATCCGAAAACCTATCTGGAAAGTGATAAAGAAGGTTCATTTGTTGTGCAGTCTAGAGAATACAGAATTTCAATAGCTTACCCTCCGTTTTCAGAAGGTCTTGAAATCACAGCGGTACGTCCGGTTGCAAATATTGATTTGAATGAGTATCATCTCTCAGACAAACTTTTAGAGAGAATAAGAACCAATGCAGAGGGAATTTTAATATCAGGTTCGCCGGGAGCGGGAAAATCAACATTCGTACAGGCAATCGGGAAGTACTACTCATCGAAGTTAAATAAGGTTGTAAAGACAATGGAGTCACCGAGAGACCTGCAGCTTCCGGATGAAATAACACAATACGCTCCTCTTGATGGAAGCATGGAAAACACGGCTGATGTGCTGCTGCTTGTAAGACCGGATTACACTATTTATGATGAGCTTAGACGAAATACGGATTTCAATATTTTTGCAGACATGAGACTTGCGGGAGTGGGAATGATTGGAGTGGTGCATGCAACACGCCCTATTGATGCAATACAGAGAATAGCTTCAAGAGTGGAACTTGGAGTAATACCTTCAATCGTGGATACAAGCATTTACATTGAAGACGGGAAAGTTAAAAGTGTTTATGAAACAAAAATGACAGTTAAAGTTCCAACCGGGATGAAAGAAGCGGATCTTGCAAGACCAGTTATTGAAGTAAGGGATTTTGAAACAGGCGAGCTTAAAAACGAAATATACACATACGGAGAGCAGACAATTGTAATGGACATTGACCTGATCAACAATTCAGGTGAAACAAATCACAAATCATCAGTTGACAGGATAGCTGAAAAAGAAATTTTAAGAAAAATCAAAAAACTTATCCCGAAACGGGCTAAAGTTGACGTTGAAGTGATATCACCCGAAAGAGCAAACATTTATATCCCCGAAGAGTTTGTCCCAAAAATCATCGGCAAAAACGGTAGGCGAATAGCAGAGATTGAGGAAAACATCGGCATAAGCATAGGCGTCGAAGTGATAGAATCAAAACCTGTTAACAAAACCCCTTTTGAAGTTGATATTCTTCACACTAAAAAACAGCTGATTTTGGAGCTTGGACGGGACAACGGCCGCAAAAACTTTGACATTCACATTGACGGAGAGTACCTGCTGACTGCAACAACCTCCAAAAAAGGTGAAATAAAAATCAAAAGAGGAATAGAGCTATCTGATTATATTGTAGAATCAATTGAAATGGGACTGAAGATTACAGCTATTGAGAAAATGTGAGAATTATGAAAATCGGAGCATCAACACTGGCAGGAATTGAATACAGTTTAGAAAGTACCCTGGAGTTTATTGAATCATTGGGCATTGAATACGCTGAAATTGTCCACCAATACCCTCACGACAATGTCAACATTGAAAGTCTGGAAAGTTTTAACTTGAAATATACAATACATGCTCCTTTTATGGATGTAAATATTGCTGCGCTTCAGAAAAAAAGCCGGATGAACTCAATTGAACAAATCAAATCATCAATTAATCTGGCAAATAAAATTGACGCAGAAGCTGTTGTCGTGCATCCGGGACTTACCACTTTTCTGGCAAACAAATACTTTTTGGATAAAGTGTATGAACTTGCCAACGAATCAATTGCAAAAATAGGTTCATACGGCAGAGATTTGGGGGTTTTGACAACTATTGAAAACATGCCCTCATTTGACGGAATGATTTATCAGGACATTAATGATTTGGATGAACTTCTCACTTCACTGGATATGTACATGACACTTGACATCGGCCATGCCAACCATGTCGGATATGCTCCGGATGGAATGATTTTTGATTCAATTAAACACATACATATGCATGATAATTTTGGTGATGATGATGCCCACCTTGCATTTGGTGAAGGGTCTATTGATTTAAACACTATAGTCAATATATTAGAGGAAAAAAAATATGATGGCATCTATATCATTGAGGTAAATGACAGAGATTCTATCAAAAAAAGTTATGAATACATTAAAAAAAATTTTTAGAGAAGTCTTTTTTCCTTAATTTCCTTTTCAAAATACAGGTATTTGGAATCAAGAACCTTTCTGATATTTTTTGCGGTTTTTTTACCTATTCCTTCAACTTCCTGAAGTTCACTTTCAGAAGCATTGAAAACATTGGATACACTTCCGAAATGTTTCAGTAAATTTTTAGCATTAACTGGACCTATATTTGGCAGAGATTCGACAATGAACAGCTGCTGTTCCAGTTGGCTGGCAGGTTTTTTATCAGTCCTAATTTGAATTGGAGTTCTTTCACCATTCTGCTCCCTTACAGCAATTCTTTTTATCATAGCTGCTGTGTCCTGAGCATTTCTTGTTGGAATAATACTGATTCCAAAATCAATCGCAACAGAAGCCATTGATCCCCTAATGGCGTTCGGATTAATAAAACCTGTATAGAAATCATCACCCTCAAGAATTAAAATAGGATGCTTGAACTCTTCAGACAATTCCTTGGCCTGTTTAAACAGTCTCTTGTCAACAATTGAATCAACAAAATCCTTCGCTGTTTTTCTCTCAATAGCAACCTCATCACTTACCTGATAATCAGCAACCGCCATTGAACGAACCTGAACATCAATTTCCATTTCGCTCAGATGTCTGATTACCTTGGAATTGCCTTCACGGGAATCCGCATAAACAACCGGAAATTCATTTTCCTTTTTAGGCTTATCGATAACTTTAACATTTCGCTGATTTTCCATTCTCTCAACCGCCGAAGCATTCAACTCCTCAAGCACCTTAGGGTCTATCAGCTGATTTTTCATACGGTCTTCCTTTCTAATGCTTGACCAGTAATAGCCTTCATCACGGGTTCCTTCAGTGATTAAAACTTTAACACGACCTGTTCTTTTACGGCCTGTTCTTCCCCGTCTCTGTATCATACGCACTTCTGAAGGTACCGGCTCATACAATACCACAAGGTCCACTGCCGGAATGTCAATACCTTCTTCAGCCACACTGGTTGAAAGCAATACATCATATTCACCCATTCTGAATGATTTTATAATAGCTTTCTGTTCCTTTTGAGTTAGACCCTTTTCACCATCCTTAGATGCCTGTCCAAAAAATTTGACTGATTTGATTCCTTCCTTTTCAAGTTTTTGATGAATCATTTCAAGAGTATCCCGGAACTGTGTGAATATGATAATTTTAGAAGCTGATTCGTCACTTTTATCATCGAATCTTGAAGTTTTGAGTTTGGTTTGACCGTTGTCTCCAAGTTCCTGCTTTAGGATTTTGGTTACTTCCCGTAATTTAGGATGTTCCCATCCATATTTTTCAGCCTGTTTTGCCATTTTAATTGCTTTTGAAAAATTATCATCCCACATTAGCGATTTGGCCGCTTTTGTTTGTTTTTTACGCAATCTGTCAATATATTTGTTGAATGTCTGAACTCCCTGAGTTTCAATCAGCTCCTGAGCGTGCTGGACATTAATAACAGCACTAAGAATAGATATGGCATGATAGAGTTCCTTATCCGGTTTTGTTGAACGTGCAATTTCGCCCTGAACACGGCTTCTTGCCTTTAGGATATCCACTTTGTTAACTGAAACCGTTTTGATAACTCCCATATTTTTTAAAGCCTTGAGTCTGACTTTCAGGGCTTTGTCAACATGTTCTTTAATTTTAGCAAGTTCACTGCTCATTTTAACCTTAACCCACTCAATGGCAACAGGGTTGAAGTAGGGTTTTACATCGGCATCATCTTCGGTTTTAACCACAATATTTTGAATATAGAGGTTTTCACATACCTCTTTGATTTTATACTTATCAGACCCAGGTGAAGCAGTTAAACCTAAAATAAGATTGAAATCAGATTCCTGAACATATCTTGATGCAAGATATACATAGGAATATGAACCGACTCCATGATGGCACTCATCAAAAACGATTAATGATACATTACTCAAATCATATCTTCCATTCAACAGGTCTGATTCGATTGTTTGCGGAGTTGCACAGACAATTCTGGATTCCTGCCATCTTTTAACACGTTCATCGGTTTTAACAGCACCTGTAATTGAAGTGCATGGAACAGTTATGAATTCCTTAAAACTTTCCTCATGCTGAATAGCCAACGGTTTGGACGGGGCAAGAATCAGCACTTTTGAGTTTTTAACTTTATTCAACCTATCTGCAGCTACCAAAATTGCAACTATAGTCTTACCTAATGCTGTTGGTGCAACAACCATCGTATTTCCTTTTTTTAATACATCCCCTGCAAGAATCTGCTGATATAATCTTGATTCAATTGCATCTTTTTTTAACAGAGGATAATTGATGTAGCTTGTCATAATATCATATTTATTGAACTACCTCAACTTTGTAGAAGTTGAAGATTCTTACTTCACAGGCATTATACTCATGTGAGTATAGGATTACCGTGCTATCTCCCTCGTCTAAGGTTCAGACGATATTCGATTATTTTTACTTTTTTTGACTTGTTTATTGTTGAAAAAAGTTTGATTAATCTTTGTCATTGTCATTTATTAATTTATTTGTTTTTTTATTTAAAGTACATCAGAGAGCATTTGAAAAGTATTCCCAATGCACTTTTTGTGAAATTCATCCCCTACCTTAAAGAGGTTAGGGTATTTCACTATTAAGATAAAAAAAGAATATTATAATTCAAAAACAATTGATTTGTATTTTGTGGCAGCTTCTCCAATAGCAATTACCATCTCACAATCCAAATTCAATGCTTTTCTAAGACCCTCACGAACCTCTTCTTCGGAAGCCCCTAAAGTTCCAGTTTTTTCAAAATCATCAACATGATTTAAAAAGATTCTATCATTCAATTTAGGATTGTCCTTCAGTTTTTCAAGTGCAATCTTTTGTGAAGCCACAGACGCAGGTACAATGAATTTTGAGAACTTTAAAACGCTGTTGAAAATATCAACATCTCCAATATAACCTGACTCGGAGGATACAGTAATGACAGTTGTAAAATCTCCAAACAACTTTTTAAACTCTTTCAATACGGTTTCAACTCCGGCAGGATTATGAGCATAATCAACGAAAATATCCTTACCTTTTACTTCACCTACTTCCTCCATTCTACCGCTGACCCCAGTAAAACCTGCAATGGTCGGTAAAATCTTTTCAAAAGGCAAGTCTAAAAATTCATGAGCGGCTATAATAACTCCTGTGATATTATATACATTATGAAGACCGTCCACTCCCATTTTAACAGTTAATTTCTCGGCTGGAGTGTGCAGGTCAAATGTTCTGTTGGCCAAATCCACATTGGTTGCAACATAATCGACCTGAGGAGTGGTGACACCACACTGACAGAAATAATATCCGCAACCGGAAATGATTTCCTTAACGGCAATTTCACGTCCGCAAACACATTCCTTCATACCAATCGAGTCCGGAAGCTCATCAACACCGAAGGTAATGACTTCACCCTTAAAGTCAAGTTCACGAAGCAGACCTATAATGGTCGGATCATGACCGTTGACAATCAGCTGGCCAATGCCCAATTCCTTTATGAACTCTCCTTTAACATTTGCATAATCCATAAAGCTTCCAAGATCATTTAAATGATCGGGAGTGATGTTTGTAATCAGACCACTGGACATTTCTGTGTGTTTAACTATTCTTCCAACTGTTCCGGGAACTCCGAAGGTTCCAACTTCAAGTATCCCAACATCCCCGTTAAGTCTTGACTGAAGAATCGGAATAAACTCGGCATTACCCTGCATACCGTCCAGGTCATGTTCACATGGTTTTATTCCATTATCATATGCAATCAGTTTAAGAAGTGTGGTTGAAGTTGTTTTACCGTTGGTTCCTGTTATCCCAAATACGGGTTTTTCGGGTTTAATCATGTCAATGACTTCTTCCAAATTCAAAATAGGTTTTTCACAGTTTTTAATAACATCGGCGTCAGAGGATAAACTTAAAGGCGGAATGATATAATCCGCTTTTTTAAAGAAAGTTTCAGGAGCATTTCCATAATAGACTTCAATATCATAACCTTCCAGAGACTTTGCAAAACGGCAGTCCTTTTTAAATGCCAAATCAGTGCCAATAACATCATAACCTCTTTGTTTAAGTATCCTCGCTATTAAATTCCCATTTGCTCCGCAAACTCCAATAACTCCGAAGGTTGTATTCTTATTCATATTTACTGCTCCCGTCCTTAAGTCCTTTCATAATCTTATTTAAAACATTTACCCTGTCAAATGATATGAGCGGCCCCATATGCAATATTATGTCTCCCGGCTCAGAATATTTAAATGACAGCTCAGCCGCCTCCTCCAGAGTATCAGTTGCAATTTTTATGATGTTTTCACTAGTAATCGCATCCAAAATCTCATAGGCAATGTGAATCTCAACTTTCTGAATTGATTCATCAAAACCGCTTGCAAGTACCGCTTTAATGTTATCATATTCATCAAAAATGCGGCCCACTTCCGCCTTGTCCCTTACCCATGAAGTGTCAAAGTGATCAAGGAACACTACAAGACTTTCGCCTTCAAAATAATCTAGAGTGGCCCTTATACCATCAGGCAAAAATGCCGCATCAATAATAACCTGTCTTCCATTATAGTCACCGTAATCCTCCATGTGAGCTGAAAGACCTTTAAATGTTGACAATGCTTTAATTATGTCCTCCTGACTGATGCCGTAATTGAGACCAACAGCGGCCGCTCCAACGGCATTTTCGAAAAAGTAACTCATCATGTTAAATGGAGAAGTAAATTCCCCATCGTCATATGAAACGGTTAATGATTTATCACCCATGGTTCCCTTAAAATCAACATCCTTATCCATTGTATAATAAATAGTGTCGTCCCTAAGCAAATCTGTTTCGTTTCTGCATTCATCATTGGCTATCAGCTTATCACTGATGTCCTGAATGATTAATTTACGAAGCAAATATTTTTCATAAGAACCGCCAAATTCATTTAAATGCTCTTTAGTCAGGTAGGATAAAACACCGATTTTAATATTTAACTTATTCAAAAGACCTAAAGTACCATGAGGAAGTTCAAAAACAGCTATATCACAATTTTCGGCTTTACCTGTAACAATACCATCAATAATAGTTTCTGAAACCAGATTATTTGCAAGTGAGGAACATGACCATACATTATAACCTGCAGCTTTAAACACACTGGTAATGAGCATTGTTGTTGTGGTTTTACCCATTGACCCGGTAATGCCTATAATATCTGCCGGAACCAAATCGTTGACCATCCCGGAGAAATCTTCATTGGTTAAAACATGAACATCACTGTCTGCGATTAATTTTGCTATGGGCGCATCTTCGGGTAAAGTGGGAGGCATGTAAACCGCTTCAATACCGTCAAGTGCAGGTTCAGGATTTTTCAAATCTAAAATAATTCCTTCATCCTCCATTTTATGCAGCCATGTCTGGTAAATAGGTTTGAACTCAGACATTTCCTTTAAATCCGTGATAATAACTTTATGACCTAAATAATTAAGCAGCCTTGCAACAGGCCTACTAGCATTTCCCGCACCAACAACCAAATAATTCATGTAAAAACCTCGTTTATAGTATAATATAACTTTTATTCAATTTAATATTTTGTATAATTTTTGAACTCAGCGGCATAAAGAAGCCAAAGAATTATTGCACAAATATGTTAAAATTGAAAAAATAAGGGTTTCCGCCATATCCCAGATAAATTGTTTCAATTTTGCGACTTTCATAATTATATTTCATAAAATCTAAAATTTTCCAAAAATATATTTTAACATTATCTTCTAAATTTTAAAGAACATCCGATGACTGCTAAAGCACTGATCAGTAAAACTAATGGATTAGCAGTAGGATGATTGGTTAAAGGCACACCACTATTACCATTACCACCATTACTAGGTGAATCATAATAAATTTCAGGATCAACATCATCATCTGAAATATAATCATCATCACTAGGGTCGCCAACAATAGACCCTGAACCTTCATCTGAATAAGCAGAAATAACAGTGAGACTACATGCAGCAACCATCAAAACTGCCAAAACAATCAATAATGATTTATTCAAATTCATAAAAAATACCTCCAAAATTAAAAAAAATAAGAGAAGAAAATAATCCTCTCATTTATTTTTTAACTTTTACTTTAGTCTTAATTGTGTCTTTTAAGTAAGTAACTTTCATAGTATAAGTTTTACCTGGTTTGAATTTCTTAATAATCTTCTTGTTAAGGGTAATCTTAGCAATGCCTTTTTTATTGGTTTTAGCAGTGTAAGTCTTACCTTTAAGTTTGAATTTTATTTTCTTATAAGCCATAGGTTTACCATTACTAGATTTAAGTTTAGCTTTTAAAATTACTTTCTTAACTGATTTTTTAAATTTAGCAACTTTTTTTGTCTTAAGAATCTGTTTAACAGTGACTACATGTTTAGTATTTACACCTTTGTAGGAAAGTTTTATTGTGTACTTACCTGGAGTGTAATATTTATCAAGTTTAATATTAATATATCCATTAGCATCAGTTCTATAAGATTTATTTTTACCCTTAATATTAATCTTAAATAAAACACCCGCACCAACAGGTTTACCATCAACACCAATAATTCTGATTTTATAATTATAACCGCTATTATAATCTACAGTGACATCTTTGTTGACAATATTTGCGAGATTCTTATTAACTGTGAAACTAGCATTGGTAGGAGTACTTAAAACATCACTATTATTCTGTTTATAATAAACAGGAACAGTATAATTTCCGGCAGAAAGATCAGGAATAGAAATAGTAGCCTTACCATCAGAACCTACATTGCCTGTATACTCTTTACCATTTATATTAACAAATACTTCACCACCAGTCTTATTAGTTTTAACATTAATCACAACAGGAGTATCTTCATCGCCTCCGACACCATCTTTAGTAATAATATCCATATCAACAAGACGAGCAACCAATGGATAGTCATCACTATTTGCTTTAGTAGCATCATCGATTGTTACATCACTATCACCTTTCAAAGCAATAGCGGGAGCATTGGAATTAACATTATCCTTCTTGAAAGCAAAGTTAGTAATAGTGGAATTTCTACCATTTAATACCATAACCGGACCTTCATTATCTGAAGAACTAATATTATTTAATCTGGCATTATCACCGGTTAAATCGAAAGCAGGACTAGTGCCATTGGCAACATCCACATTGGAAATAATTAGATTATTACCATTATTTTTAATTACCTGACCGGTTACCTTATTTGCATCCACATCACTGACTTTGATATTATTACCTTCAGTATTAACAACTGAACCAACAATGCCCTTAGCAGTTACATTAGATACAACAGTATTGTCACCAGTAGCGTTAATAACAGAACCATTAACATTATCAGCATCAATATTTGAAATCTTATTACCATCACCAGTAGTTTTTATACCACCGTCAACATCTTTTAAACCAACATTGTTAATATCAGTATTGTTTCCAGTTGAATCAATTATGTTTCCATCAATATTTTCAAAGTCAATATTGGAGAAATTATTATTATTTCCATTAGAAGTAATTGGTGTACCATTTACATTAGATAAAGTCATATTATCCAAACTTACATCATCACAGGCAATATTGAATATTCCTGAAGTTCCATTAGCACCAATATTAGAACCATTACCATTAATTTTAATAGGACTAGTAATATTTACCGGATTATTGACAATTACATTAAACGGAATAGTTACTTCATCTTCACCATCTTTAATAGCATCATCAATTAATTTTTGTAAATCAGTTTCATTATAATTGGTAACAACAAATGATTTAGTAACCGCTGAACTAGGTTTATAATTATTATCCCCCTTATAAACAGCGGATACAGTGTAAGTACCAGCAGGTAAAACAGTAGATAATATAACAGCATTTCCATCTTTAGTAATGTTATGTTTAATTTTAGAACCGTTCCAAAGAGTTATTTCAACTATGCCTTCAGCATCATCAGGAAGAGTGATAATCATTTTAGTGTCTTCATTATTGACACCAGTAACCGGATCAACTTTTAAAGCATCTGCTGTGAAATCAAACTCAGAAGTTGTTTGATTAACTTTAACAATCTCATCATCATTAAATGTAGCAGTATAATTCTCAGTAGCAGCATAAGTTACATTAACAACATAACCA
>CACZNW010000047.1 GCA_902782595.1 uncultured Methanobrevibacter sp.
AAATTTTGGATTTGATTATTAATAAAAGTTTAGAAAGCAGAATCCAATAGATAGCAGAGGATTGCTAAAAATATCATGTGAAAAATCTTTTCCTAGAACAATTTCATTACCAAATTATTGATGAATAATATCTATCAAAAAGTTTATATAACATGTTTAAATGAATGCAATTTTACTAAATGATTTTTAATAAAGTTTAAATAAGATAAAGAACAATATTAGAATGTTAAAAGCCTCCAAATACAAAATGGAGGTGATAAGTATGAAAACACATTTTAAAAATACTTATCCACCAAACATCACCATTTCATCAAAGAAATGTTCGGATGTACCCATTTGTAACAAACATACCGGGGAGGTGAGAATAGTGGAGATCATTATACTCCTATTGATAACATATTCCTTTAATATCACCAAAATATTAAAGGCAATATTAAATATTACCATAATAAGAGTATAATATCTCTAAATAAAACCTCCATTTAATTTTAGGTAGTTGATTAACATCGATTTCAATGAAGGAATGTTAGAAAATACCACCATATTTTCATGGAGGCTTTTCGCCTAAGAAAAACACTAATCAATTACCTATCTTAAAAATAACTAAGTTTATATATAACATCCCATAAATTAATATTCAGAGTGTTACCAATGAAAGTAACCTCAAAAATATGTTTGTTACTATTTTATGCCTAAAGGTGGTTTGTAAGATTTAATCTTACAATTAGGCATAAAATATTTAAAATCATTCATTTTAACTAAATTAAAATTAAAAAAAGTTTAAAGGAAAAAATAGATTTTCCCTTATTTTTTAATTAAATCAACAGCTGTTATAATAGCTTCATCCATTTTATCTGCATTTTTACCAGCACCCTGTGCCAGTGTTAGACGGCCTCCACCGCCACCGCCAAGAACTCCTGCAGCAGTTTTGATAATTTCATTAATTTTTACACCATTATCAATTGCATCCTCTGAAGCTGCTCCAACGATTTTACCGTCATTGTTTCCCATTATAACTACATCTGCCTTTCCATTGTCTGTAAAGTCAGTTGCCATTTTCTGAAGCTCTTTAAAGTCAGCTTCAATTAATTCACTAACAACTTTAAGGCCGTTGATTTCCACGTATTCATCAGCTATTGAATTGATTTTCAAGCTTGCAATTTCTGATTTTAGCTTGTCAATCTCATTTTTCTGTGCTTTCCATTCTGAGAAGAATCTGTCACATGTTTTCGGTAACTGGTCATTTTCAACCTTGAATATTGCTGAACTTTCACGTAAAATCTCACCGTCATGCTGCATTGAATCGATTGCCGCAAGACCTGCTGAGAAGTCAATTCTTTCAACACCATCCTGAACCCTTTCGGTTTTGTTGATTTTGATTGGTCCAACCACACCTGTTCTTAGGACATGTGTACCGGCACATGCCTGAACGTCAACACCAGGGATTTTTACTACACGAATCATTTTACCCGGCACGATACCTCCCTGATAGAGTACGAATCCATATAATTCCTGTGCCTCGTCTCTTGTGTGGAACTGGATGTCCAAATCAATATTGTCCATTACGTATTCATTGGCTAATTTTTCGATTTCATTGAGCTCATCTTGTGTGATGCGCTTGTAATGTGACAAATCTATACGTGCCCTGCTGAGACCGTTTTGTGAACCCGCCTGCCAGATGTGCTGTCCGAGTACTTTTCTTGCAGCTGCAATTACAAGGTGGGTTCCCGTGTGGTGGCGTGCGAGGGTTATTCTTCTGTCCCAGTCGATTTTTCCCGTAGCAGTTTTGCCGACTACCTCATCTGTTATGTCTCCGTCCACATGATGCAATACAACATTGTCAATCTTTTCAGCATAAGGTATTTTAAAGACTTCCCCTTCAATGGAAACCTCACCGATGTCTGAAGGTTGACCACCTCCTTCAGGATAGAATGTTGTTTTGTCAAAGATTAAGGATTTATGATTGTCTTTTTCAACCAGTCCCAAAATTTCGGCTTCAAATTCTTGTTGGTAGAAATCTTTATAGAATAACAAATCGGTTTCAGGGAAATCAACTTTAAATGTTGATTTTTTATTGGTTGTGTCTTTTTCATGGGCTCCGGCAACCTGTGTGAAGAAATTATCGGGAACGTTTACTGTAAAATCATCACCAGCCATTTCAACTACGGTTTCAGGAGGAATTCCATGAGCATCATATAAGTCTATTAAAATATCAAGAGGCATTTCGGACTTGCCCTCTTTTTTAAGTCTCTTGATTGTTCTTTTAACAATGCTTTTTCCTTTTTTAACAGTGGCCGCATATCTTTCCTCTTCAAGAGTAATGATATTCATGATGTGCTTTTCTGAATCTCTGATTTCAGGGTAGAATTTGGAGAGGAAATCCAGCTGTATTGCCATTACATCAGCAAGTGATTCCTTCATGTTTAACTCTTTCATGAATCTGATGGTTCTTCTCAATACCAGACGTGCGAGATATCCCTCCTTTACATTTGACGGGATAATACCGTCGGCAAGCATGAAGGCCAGGCATCGTGTGTGGTCGGCAATGATATATATTGCCTCCATCGGTTCAGCTGCCTTCAAGTATTCATCAAGGGACAAATCAAGACTGTCTGCAACCTGTTGTCTCAGCTCTTTTAAATCCCCAATATCTTCAATGTCCATCATTCCGGCAATCTGGGCGTTTCTTCCCTGGATGTCTTCGTTGATTTCAACACCGGTAAGTTCCTTTAGTTTATCTACAACAGGCGCAAAACAGGCATCATAAGCTGTTGGGGTTCCCTGTGAAATCCATGCGATTCTTTCAAGCCCATATCCGGTATCCACTACCTTGATTGGAATTTCCTTTTTGGATCCGTCTTCCATGGTTTCATATTGGATGAATACCAGGGTTGCCAGTTCCACTCCCCTACAGCATACTTCATAGCACGGTCCTTCGTTACCTCCACCTGCCCACCAGGACTTTATGAAGGTAATTTCTTCAGTGTTGATTCCAATATGTGCGAAAAACTCGTGGCAGAGTCTTATGGTTTCATCTTCCCAATAAATGAAATCATCTTCCTTGTTAATTACTGTGTGTGTTCCCATTGTAAAACATGTCATGTGCCTGCCGGTTCTTCCGACATTGTCAACATCGTTGAGCCTAATTGACGGCTGAGCCATTTCAATAGGATTTGCCGGTGGCTTAACAAGCCCAGAAGTTATCCATGGCTGGAAACAAAATATTGATGCTCCAACCAGAAATACATCGTCCCTCCATCTTTTGGCAAGAACGGGATATCTTGGGACATGTGTGTGTCCTTCACTTTCTAAAAATTCTCTAAAAACTTTTTGGATTTCATATAAATTGTACGGTTTATCGGTTGCCGGATTTGCGATAAATTCATACTCATCACATGGAGCATCCCCACAGGTGTCTCTTGTAACTTGTGAGTAAAACTCTTGTCCGCAAGTTTTGCATGTCTGTTTTTTATAACCAAGTTCGTCAAAAATTTCTACCATATGAATCAGTTTTATAATTATTTATCAGTATAGAATATGTTTTTTTATTAATAAATAATTAATGAAAAAATGAGAAATTCATAAGGTTTGTAATTGAAATATCAAAAAAATAGTAGTTTTGCAAAAAAAGATAAAAAAAAGAAAGGTGAATAGATTTAAAAAATCTATCCGAAGAGAGCTCCTAAACCAGCCATAGCTTCTTCTTCAGAAGCTTCTTCTTCTTCCTCTTCTTCTTCCTCTTC
>CACZNW010000048.1 GCA_902782595.1 uncultured Methanobrevibacter sp.
CAGTGCTCTAGCTTATTCCTGGGATACCGTGAGATCGCGGGTTCGAATCCCGCCCCCGGCATCCTAAATCCCAGGAATATTTCCATCCAAATACTATTTTTCAACTGAATTTTTTTACAAATGATAACAATTTTATACTTTTTTTAACAGATTTACCATTCAGAGGGAGATTTGAATTTTATGATATACAATACACTTGGAAAAACAGGTCTTGAAGTTTCAAGGCTGGGTTTTGGAACCATGAGACTTCCAACAAAAAATGACAATGCCGACATTGATAAAAAAGAAGCCTCCGAAATGCTTGAGTATGGAATTGAAAACGGAATCAACATAATCGATACCGCCTATCCCTACCATGCTCCGGGTCTTGGAGGAAGCGGCGAGAGTGAGAAATTTTTAGGGGAATTTTTAAGTGAGAATTCACTGCGGGATGAAATAATACTTCAGACCAAGTCTCCATCCTGGGCGATTGAGGAGAAATCTGATTTTGAATGTTATCTGAACCGCCAGCTTGAAAAGCTCCAAACCGACTATATTGACATTTACCTTCTGCATTCCCTCACTGTTCCCGACTGGAACAAGGTTAAAAATCTGGATGTTCTTGACTTTCTCGATGACTGCCTCAGTTCGGGCAAAGTGAAACACGTCGGATTCTCATCACATATTGAAGTGGACTATCTCATTGAGATTCTTGACGAATATCCGAAATGGGAGGTTGTCCTCACCCAGATGAACTATCTTGACGAGTATTACCAGTCCGGAGTCATGGGTCTGAATTACCTCAAAGACATCAATGTCGGAAGCATGATTATGGAGCCTTTGAGAGGAGGAAGACTGGTTCAAAATATTCCCAAAGAAATACAGGCCTTATGGGACAGTGCCGAAGTTAAAAGAACACCTGTTGAGTGGGCACTTCAGTACCTCTGGAACCGTGACGATGTCGACTGTGTTTTAAGCGGAATGACAAGCCTTTCACAGGTTAAGGAAAATATCGAACTGGCATCAAAGACAGACGTGATTTCACCGAATGACGGGGAACTGATTCGTGAAGTTGCAAGAACCTACAGAACATTTATAGGCAACAGATGCACCCGCTGCGGTTATTGCATGCCATGTCCTCACGGCGTGGACATCATAAACTGCCTGAGCGAGTACAATATTGCCCATATGATGGGTGATCCTAAGGCGAGTGCAATGCAGTATTTTTCACTGATTGATGACGATTCAAGGGCAGACAGCTGCGTTGACTGTAAGGAGTGTTTGCCGTTCTGCACACAGATGCTGAACATTCCCGAAGAACTTGAAAAGGTTCATGAATACTTCGGCGATGAGTTTGATCATTTTTAGAGGTGAAATAAATTGAAGGACTACTGGGAAATGCTTAAACGCCAGATGCCTCTTTTAACCACAGAGGAGCAGGAAAAATTTAAAAACACAAAAATCACCGTCATCGGCTGCGGAGGCCTCGGAGGCATGGTCATTGAAATGCTTGTGAGAATGGGTGTCGGCGAACTTGTTGTGGTTGACGAGGACGTTTTTGACGTGTCCAACCTGAACAGGCAGATTCTCTCAACACGCTCAAATATCGGATGTGAAAAAAGCGAGGAAGCTTTAAAAAGAATTCATAAAATCAGTCCCCATGTCAGGGTTTCCCGCTTCTGTGAGCATGTGGATGAATCAAACGTTGACGGATTTCTTGAAGGCTCAAGGCTTGTGATTGACTGTCTGGACAATATTCCCGCAAGGGTGACTGTCTCAAGAAAGGCCCGTGAATACAAAATCCCCTTTGTTCATGGTGCCGTAAGCGGAACCCTTGGCCAGGTTACAACCTTCCTTCCAAATACCATAAGCTATGAAGAAATGTTCATGCTTCCTTCACTTAAAAAAGAGTTGACTTGTGACATTTATGAGAGTCTGGAAAGTATCAGCATCTCTGCCCCGCCTGTAATCGGACCGGTTGCGAATCTCGTTTCATGCGTTCAGGCAATGGAGGCATTTAAAATTGTGACCAGAATGGGTAAAGTTACCGTTGCTCCAAAGATTTTGACTTTTGATTTGCTTGACCTGAATTCCTTTTCGGTCGGGGAAATCTAAACGGGAAGTCAAATATTTTTATCTTTTTTTACATGTATTGAACAAAAACCTAATAAATTTTAAATTATTATAAACTTTTTTTATTAAAAAAAATAAATCTTACACTTTAATATAGTAAAAATTACAAATACAAATTATATATAAAGGTTTATATACCACGAATTGGAAATATATCTCTAACTGGAAGATGTTTTCCGACACTTAATTATTTAATTGGAGCTTGATTTTAATGAGCGATATTCCCGAAGAAAAAATTGAAAGAATAGTAGAAAAAATGAGAGAAGACAATATTAAATTTATCCGTCTGCAATTCGTTGACATAAACGGTACCGTAAAAAACATTGTCATTCCGTTCAACGGAAAAGACGACATGAACGAACTGTTCAACGAAGGAATGCTGTTTGACGGATCATCGATTGCAGGTTTTGTTGGAATAAACGAAAGTGACCTTGTCCTCAAACCCGACATCAACACATATTCAAGACTCTCATGGAGACCTGAAGAATCAGCAACATGCAGATTCATCTGTGACGTGTGGACAGCCGACAGGAAACCGTTTTTAGGAGACCCTAGGGGAGTGCTTAAAAAATCCCTGGCAAACATTGCCAAAATGGGTCTGCAGTACAATATCGGTCCCGAACCTGAATTCTTTATCGTGGACATTGATGAAAACGGATACCCTCTTCCATACGACGAAGCGGGATACTTTGACGTCGAACCTCTCGACAAGGGACCTGACTTCAGACGTGAACTGACACTGAACCTTGAAGATTTGGACTTTGAAGTGGAAGCGTCCCACCACGAAGTGGCACCAGGACAGAACGAAATAGCATTCAAATTCAAGGACGCATTAAAAACAGCAGATGCAGTAATTACATTCAAACAGGCAATTAAGGCAATCGTAGACAATATGGCAACATTCGACCAGATGGACTACAGAGTAACCTTCATGCCAAAACCATTCTTCGGAGTAAGCGGAAGCGGAATGCACTGTCACCAGTCAGTATTCAAGGGAGACAAAAACCTCTTTTCAGACCCAGATTCAGAAACCGGCCTTTCAAAAGATGCAATTTACTTCATGGGCGGACTGCTCAAACACGCCCCTGCAATTACAGCAATCACAAACCCGATTGTAAACTCATACAAACGTCTTGTACCGGGATATGAAGCTCCGGTATACATGGCATACGGTTTTAGAAACAGATCAGCACTTATAAGAGTGCCAGCCGCACGTGGAAAAGCCACACGTATCGAATACAGATCCCCTGACCCTGCATGTAACCCTTACCTTGCATTTACAGTAATGCTTGAAGCGGGTATTGACGGTATTGTGAATAAAATCGATCCGGGCGAACCTGTGGAAGCGGACATCTACAGCATGAGCGAAGAGGAAAGGGAATCAAGAGGAATTAAAGTCCTGCCTACCAGTCTGTGGGAAGCATATCACTCCCTTGAAGAGGATCCCCTCATACTGAATGCACTCGGACCTCATGTCAGTGAAAAATTCCTTGAACTCAAATATCAGGAATGGGACGAATACCGTGTTCAGGTATTCGGATACGAACAGAGAAAATATTTAGATATCTAATCTAAATATTTAATTTTTTTATCGGGGCTTTTCATGTCAGAATCAGAATACCGAATGATAGAAATTCTCAGAATTCTTGATAAAAAGGACAGACCTATCGGTTCCAAATTAATAGCCGACGAACTGAAGGAGAAAGGTTTTAATCTGGGCGAGCGTGCGGTCAGATACCACATGCAGATACTGGATGAAAAAGGATATACCGAGAGGGTAGGCTATTCGGGAAGAATCATCACAGATTTGGGTCATGAAAAGCTGGAAAAGGGACTCATTTATGATCAGGTCGATTTCATTTATTCAAAATTTGAAGAAATGATTTACATGACTGACTTCACATACATGACCCAGCAGGGAAATGTTGTTGTAAACACATCAACCATTTATAACAAAGAATCGATTAATATAATGAAAAAGATTTTCGAAAGTGGTCTTTCTGTGAGCCCTTACGTTAATATAAATGAAGACAAAACCGCCGGAGAAATTGAAGTCACCACCATATGCGGAACAACAATTGACGGAATACTTTTAAAAAACGGAATACCTACACATCCCCAGTACGGAGGACTTCTTGAAATCGAGGATTACCATCCGACAAAGTTCAATGAGCTTATATCCTACAAAAAAACATCAATTACGCCTCTTGACGCTTTTGCAAACTCCAACCTGACATCAGTGCTTGACGTGATAAATGAAGGAAACGGAACGGTTCCGGCCAACTTCAGACTGATACCTGGCGTTGCAAAAGATAAAACCATTGAAATCCTTGAAAAACTGGATAAAATCGGAATAAACGGAGTTATTGGAATATCTGATGAAGGAGAAGATTTATTGGGATTATCCGTGCCTGACGGAATGGTTGGACTTTCAATAATCGGAGGGATTACACCTTTCTGTGCAATAAAAGAGATGGGAGAAGAGATTACCCTGAAGATTGCAGAAAGGATTCAGGACTTCAATGATCTAACTCCTATTGCCACAAATATCCGTACACCGTTTAAAACCCCTACAACAGAAAAGAGGGAAAAAATTTCACTGGTTCTGTCAAAATCCCTGAACCTGATTCAACAGGTGAATTTCGACATTGAAAAACAGAAAGGAAATATAATCGCAAACGTTTCCTACATAAACAGAGACCATCTGGATGATGCAATGGCCATCATGGAGGAAACCTACAACAGAAATCCAAGATACATAAATCCATACTACAAGCTGATGGAACATCCGGATGATGAAAATATGGTCGGAATAGCTACAATCTGCAGTTTGAGCATCGACGGCATATTAATAGACAACGGAATCATGAGCAATCCTACCTACAGCGGTGTGCTTGAGTTGACCGAACCGCCTCTCTTTATCGAATTGATATCATACAACGGAACAACACTGGATCCTCACAAGATATTTTTATCAAAGGATATGACTTCAATAACCGCTGCCGAAGGCCCTAATAAGATACTTGCAAGTGTTAAGGAAATTCCTTATATCTCAAGGGATGATGCGGTTGAGATTCTTGAGGTTTTAAACAACATCGGATTTTCAATATATAAGATTGGAAAGCCAAGGGAGCTTGTGTTCAACTCAAAGGTGGACAATTACAATTTTGGTGTTATTACAGGTGGCGGACTTAATTCAATAGGTGCCGTAAAAGAAAAAGGAGTGCATATACAGGTGAAGGCCCTTGAAAAATTAATTCCTTTTGAAAAAATGGAAAGGCTGTAAAAAATTATATTACAGTTACTTCCACTACTTCACCATCCTTTGGATAGTGAACAAATTCTATTATGTCTTCCTGAACTTCAAAGACATCTATTTCCACGGTTGCTCCCAGATCACTCTCATCAAGTGACACGAGCATTTTGAATCCGGGTTCTCCGAAGTATTCGGAAAAGTCAACGTTCAATACTTCACCTTCGGCAAATATTCTGTTATATGAGATTTCTATATTATCATGAACTTTTACATTCTTTTTTAAATAATCTACTGCTTTTTGTGTTGTCAATTCCATTTCTTTCATGATATCCCTCCTTATATAACACTATATTTTAAGATATTTAAATGTTTGTATTGATACGAACAAAAAAATTTTTCAATAAAAAAAGAATTTAGAGAATTTCAATTACCAGTTCCTTTTCATCGGTGATGTGGCGCATCTCGATTAAGTCATCGGCAATCTCGTTAAAGTCAATTTCAATGGACTGGTTTAATATTTCACCGTTCAACTGCATGCTGACTCTGAGTCCTTCGCCGGTTTCCTCGTCCTCTTCGGTAATGCCCAAAACATCACCCGGAGCAAAGATACGGTTGTAGGAAACTTCCAGAACATCTCCGACATGAACGTTGTTTCTGACATATTCAATTGCATCTTCAACAGTCATTTCAACTTCTTCTACCATAATTATCGCCTTTAAAAAAAGAAAAAAGAGAAAGGAATTTATAAATTCCTGTATTCTCTGATTGAAGTATATTCGTCGTCTAATTCGCCGTATGAAGCTAATTTTTCTTTGTTTGCTTCAGCGTCGAGGTAAAGATTACCTTTACCGTTAAGACCAATATCTCCAGTATAGTGGATGAATTTACCTGCGTAGGTAACACCTTCTACTTCAGGGTCTACAACGATACCGTTGAGGACAAATCCTTCGAGTAATCTTCCGAGGAATCCGTGGATGATAATGTTACCGTTTTTCATCTGTCCACCAGGCCAACGGTTTACGTCA
>CACZNW010000049.1 GCA_902782595.1 uncultured Methanobrevibacter sp.
CTTGGTAAACCTTATTCTCACAAGAGAATAACAGCCCAAGAATAATATTACAAAATGGTAAAAAAATTAAGTAATAGACTATAAAAATATTGGGAGAATGTATTTGATGATTGCTGTCCAGATAACACCAACATTAATCCTTGATTTTTCATTTAAAACAGGAATGGCCTTTTCAGCACCATAATACCATCCGAATATTATGCATTGAATTGCAATTAAAAGCAGTATCCCGAATTTGTTAACAAAGTTGTCTACAATTCCAACAAGATAACTGCTTATTCCACAGGTGAAAACCAGTGAACCTAAACATCCGATAATGCTTAAAATTGTTACTAGTTTCTTACGGCTCATATTGGATTTTGATGATATTGAACTTATTATAGGTTCGAAAAATGCAAATGCAGAACTGATTCCCGCAAATAGCACTGCTAAAAAGAATAAAGGTGCTAGAATATGTCCGGCAACTCCCATTAAACTGAATATTTTTGGAAATACGACAAATATTAATCCGGTTCCCTCACTGACCAGCTGAATCATTGGAGTCCCTGATGTTACTGACATATAACCAAGGATCGAAAATACTCCAAATGCAGTAAATATTTCAAAACTGGAGTTTGATGCAACAACAAAGAATGCATTATCGGTTAAACCCTTGTTGTCCGATAAATATGTTGCATATGTTAGTGCCAGTGCTTCGCCTATTCCAAGGGAGAAAATAATTTGTGAAAATGCAACAATCCATATGTTAATGTCTCCGAGAAGATTCCAATTTGGATTGATTAAAGTATTGATCCCAATTGATGCTCCGGGAAGTGTCAATGCGAAAATAACAATAATGGCCATTATAATAAATACTGCAGGTATTAAAATCTTTGAGGCAAAGTCCGATTCCCTTGTCGATTGATCTGTGTGAAATAAACCATAGGATAAACCATGAAACTATGACTCCAATTCCTATCGGAATGAAGAAATTACCTATTTTTGTGAGATTGTTACTTCCTCCGACATTATGGATAAAATATGTTGCGGTATCGCTTCCTCAGCTGAAAGTTAAACTTTTAACCAGATAGAATAGATCCCAGCTAATAATAACCATATAATATATAAGCACGATTGATATCGAGAAGATTAGAATCCATGCCACATATTCAAATTTGGGATTAATCAATTTAAAAATCTCACTGAACGATTTTTTAAATGAAAATCCAATATCAGAAATGGAATTCCCATAATTGCTATTGCAACAAAGTAGGGGATGAAAAATGAACCTCCTCCATTGGAATATACAATATAACTGAATCTCCATATGTTTCCAAGACCGATTGCAACTCCAATCATTGCAAAGATAAACGTCAGTGTTGAATCTCATTGTGCATTTTCGCTCATGAGTTAATATCTGTTCTTCGACATATTAAAAGATTTATATATTTTCCGCAATAACTGTTATTCAATATATTTCATTCCAAATATCGTTTCAGTCTTTTTTGAGTTGGTATTTAAGTGCTCCTGACGGACATCTGTCAATGATGCCTGCGATTTCGCTTGCAGGGGCTTGGGAGACATCAACCCATGGTCTTCTTGAAACATCAAACACCTTGCCGTTTCCTCTTAAACATTCACCGACATGCTGGCACAGGTCAGGATTCCAGAAAACACAAATTTCATCATTTTCATAAGCCTTATATCCTTTTGAAAGCAATTCCTCTTTTGACATTTAATATCTCTCCATATATTTTTAATCATTCAGTTTTTTGTCTTATGAGTAGTTTTGACTGTCAGAAGATATAATATTTTTCATCATTGATAGTAAATTCAATAATTTTGTCTTAAATTTGTGATTCAATATGTACTTTAAAAAGGGTAAATGTTCATATTATTCAGATTCATCAGATAAAAATACATCAATCACTTTAAAAACATTAACATCCAATAGTTAAATAAGAAAGTGTAATTTTGAAATTAGTGAATATTTTATTGTTATACATGTTAATGATGCGGAAATGAGATTATGAGTATTGAAAATCAAAATCAGACAATAAAAGAAAAACTTAGAAAATTGTTTTCATTATCGGAGGATTCGGCTTCACATGATGAGATTCGCACACGTCTTCTGGATGGCGGGAGAGTCACCGGAACTAATATGTGTGTGCTGGTATGTGCGATGGTAATTGCTTCGGTGGGACTTAATGTAAGTTCAACTGCGGTGATTATTGGTGCAATGTTGATTTCACCATTAATGGGCAGTATCCTTGCTTCGGCATATGCAAGTGTATCCAATGATTATCCGTTGCTTCGAAAGCATCTTGCAGGTTTTGGAGTGCAGATTGCCATTAGTGTTACTGCAGCAATGATTTACTTTCTTTTTTCTCCGATTAAGGAGCCAACTACAGAATTGCTGGCAAGAACAGCGCCAACATTTTTCGATGTGCTCATTGCATTTTTCGGAGGACTTGCCGGAATCATCGGACAAACCAGGGAAGACAAGGCAAACACTGTTATTCCGGGTGTTGCAATTGCAACTGCCTTGATGCCACCGTTATGTACCTGCGGATATGCTATTGCAAATGCCAGATGGGACATGCTTCTCGGTGCGGGATATCTGTTTATCATCAACACTTATTTCATTTTCCTCTCAGCAAGTATTATCATGAGTGTTTTAAAAATCCCGAAAACAAAGGAACTGACACATAAACAATGGAGAAGGCATCGTTTAAGGATGATTAGAAATACAATCATCATTATGATACCTAGTATAATTGCAGTTTATTCCATGCTTTAACTGGTGATATAACTTTCAAGTGAATATTTCTAGATTGAATAAGGATTTTCAATCCTTATCTATTTAATTTTCACGGTTAATCGTTGACAATGTCTTTTATTACTTCCCCTGCAATTATCAGTCCTGCAACGGATGGAACAAATGAAACGCTTCCTTTTACTTTGCATTTCTTATTCTGATTTTTATTTATATCACAGTCATTTGTGTTTATCGGATTTTCCTTTGAATAAACAACCTTTAACTTTTCAATATTTCTTTTTCTCAAATCCTTTTTCATGATTCTTGCAAGAGGACATACTGATGTTTCGTAAATATCTGCCACTTCAAACATTTCAGGATTCAGTTTGTTTCCAGTTCCCATTGAAGAGATAACCGGAACGTTAATCTCATTACATGTGCAGATAATTGCAATCTTTGCCATTATCGTATCGACACAGTCAACAACGTATGAAAGGTCAGGAGTGATGATGTCGGATTTTGAATCTGCCATATAGAATTCTTTATGCACTTCAACGCTGGCATCCGGATTAATTTCCAAAATCCTTTCTTTCATCAAATCAGCTTTATACCGGCCTATTGTATTTACTGTTGCAATCAGCTGTCGGTTAATATTGCTTTCATCAATCCTGTCATAGTCTATTAAAATGAAGTTGCCAACACCGCTTCGGGCAAGTCCTTCACAAACAAAAGAACCCACTCCCCCAAGACCAAAAACGGCAACTTTGGATTTGTTCAGTTTTTCCGTTCCTTCATTTCCAATTAACATTTCTGTTCTTGAAAACTTCTCATCCATTCCTCTCACCAAAAAATTTAATTTGATATAATTATATAATAATTGGTGTCAAAACATAAAAACTTAATGCAAATGATGGTTTATGATAATAGATACCCACTGCCATATATTTAAAAGTGAAATGGAAAATGCCGAAGGGATAATAAAGCAAGCTGCAAAAAACGATATCCACATGATATTGAACGGCACAAACCCTCAAACCAATAAGGAAGTGTTGGAACTGTCCGGCAAATATGAAAATGTTCATGCAGCTATCGGATATTTCCCATTGTTTGCAGATGAGATAAGTGATGAGGACATACTCCTATTGGACAGTCAGCTTAATGATGATAATGTGGTTGCAGTTGGAGAAATAGGTCTTGATTACTATCATACAAAAGACAATAAGGTGAAACAGAAGGAACTGTTTGAAAAAATGCTTGACCTTGCAGAAAAACATAATCTGCCGGTAATAGTCCATTCCCGAAAATCAATTCAGGACACATTCGACATGTTAAAAAAACATAATGTGGAAGGGTCCCTGCACTGTTATCAGGGTTCGGCTGAAATGGCACGGGAATTTATTAAGTTGGGTTTCTATATTGGAATAGCCGGACCGGTTACTCACACCAGCAATAAAAAAATCAGAAAAATGATAAAAGGGATTGATATTAATCATATGCTTGTGGAAACAGATTCTCCTTATCTAAGTCCCGAAGAAAAGCGCGGAGAAAAAAACACATCACTGAACTTGAAATATATAATACGAAAACTGGCGGAGGAACTGAGAATGTCCGAAAATCAGGTCATGTCAATAACCGCTGAAAATGCAAGAGAATTATTTAAAATTAATGTCGATACCAATGAAATTATGGGTTAAAGATTAAACAGGAGTGTTAAATTATGTCAAGGATGTCAAAAATTGTCGAATACGGTTTAAACAAAAAGCATAGGGAATATGTTGACGATGCGGATAAGGCCGATGAACATATGAAAGAGCGTTCTCTTGAACAGGATGAAGTCTATAAGATACCAAAAGGCATATACTCCACTAAGGTTGAAAGCAGAAACATGTTCGGATGTCAGATGGTGATTTTCAATGATGCCGACGATACGGAATATGAAGTCATATATCTTCATGGAGGAATATATGTAAACGAAATCAGAAGACCTCACATATTATTCTGCGATAAGTTTGCAAAAAGAATCAACGGAACTGTTTTTGCTCCAATTTATCCTCTCGCTCCAAACCATACCTATGAAGAGACTTATGAAATCGTTGAAAAGTTATACTGTCATCTGTTAAAAACGGATAAACCTATTATAGTCATGGGTGATTCAGCCGGAGGAGGGTTATCTGCGGCATTCTGCGAATATCTGGCAGTCAATAATTATCCTCAGCCTGAAAACTTAATCTTAATCTCTCCATGGCTTGATGTATCAATGTCGGGGGATTATGATGAGGTTGAATTTGATCCTATGCTTGGAGTGGACGGCCTGCGTGAAATGGGCGAAACATGGGCGGGGGATTTAAATCCAAAGGATTACAGAGTAAGTCCTTTATATGGAGAAGTCAGTGAACTTCCAAAAACCACTATGTTTGTAGGAACTCATGAAATATTCTATCCTGATGTCGTAAAATTTTATAATAAATTAAAGGACAACGGTGTTGATGCTGAACTGAATGTTGGTGAAGGGATGAATCATGTATATGCAATCTATCCATTGGTGCCTGAGGCAAAAGAAGCATTAAATCATATGGTTGAAGTAATTAAAAAATATTAAAAATAAAAAAAGAGTAAGCAGAATTATTCTGCTGAAACTTCAGTAACAAAAGTCATGTTTTCAATTGTTTCAGTTTCGCCGGATTTAATGGTGTAAATTGGTGAACCGAGTAAAATCAAGCCATTGCAAACTTCTCTGATTTTATTATCAGTCACTTCTTGCATATGTGTTCCTTCATATGTGAATCCTGCGTCTGCGTCACCTTCTAATGCGAATGAAATTACTTCGCCGTTTTTCTTATTAGTTGCTTTTACATCTAAAATCATTTTTTAAATCTCCAATAATTTTGATAATTATAATTATGTTCGTTTAAGTTTTTAAATAATGCGGTTATAATTTTTCTTATTCAAATAACAGTTTATCAATAATGTCCATGTCAAGGTGTTCTTCAACAATTTCAGCCAGTCTGTTCAGGGAGTAATCCTTCTGGGTTTCGTATGGATCTTCACCATATCTGGCTTCAAGACCTTTTTTAACTCTGATGTAGTTTAAAAATTCTCTTCTAAAATTATAATTGTGAAAAATTCCATGGAAATATGTTGCAAATGCATTTCCTGAAGCCGCTCCATCAATTTCACCGTCATCATTGTTTCCCTGACCTTTTTTAATATTTAACAGGGGTGCGGAACTTAAAAGTTCGGTTGTTCCCTCATGGATTTCATAACCGCTTACTTCCTCTCCGGCAATGTTTTTAAAGATTTCTCCGCTAATGCCGTCTAAATTATTTGGTATTGTTGCAACTGACTGTGTAACGATTTTACCGGTTCTAGAAAAACTGGATTCAATATCCAATAAACCCAAACCTTCGATTGTACCATGTTTTGATTCACGTTTTTCATCGTCATGAATAACATTGCCCATAATCTGCAGTCCTCCGCAAATTCCAACAATCGGAATTTCTTCGGATTTTTCAATGATTTTATCTGCAAGGCCGCTTTCACGAAGTGCATACATATCTTCTGTTGAGTTACGTGTCCCCGGAATGATTATCGCATCAACATCACCGATTTCATCATTGACTCCTATCATTTTAAGCGCCACATCTTCCTCATATTCAAAGGGATCGATATCTGTGAAGTTGGCTATTTTTGGAAGTCTGATGACTCCTATGGTAATGTCCTTGTTCTGTGCAAATTCATGTGTGGTTAGGGATGCGGAGTCTTCTTCTGGCAGTTTCAATGTTTCATCATATGGAAGCACTCCCAGAACTGGTTCGCCGGTTATCTCTTCAATTCTATCAAGGCCAGGTTTTAGAATATCCAAATTGCCTCTGAATTTATTGATAACGGTTGCCTTTAAACGTGACCTGTCATAATCGTCAAGTAAAACATATGTTCCGGCAATTGCGGCAAATACTCCACCCATTTCAATGTCGGCTATTAAAATTACATTGGCATCGGCCATATGGGCAATTTCCATATTTGCAATGTCCTGTTTTCTCATGTTTATTTCAGCCGGAGAGCCAGCCCCTTCTATAATTATGGCATCATACTGTTCGGATAATATGTCGAAACTTTCACGGATTGCATTCAGTGCGGTGTCATGGTATTTGTGCTGGTAGTCGTAGAAATTCATGTCTCCAATTGATTTTCCCTGAATAATCACATTGGATGTGAAATCCCCTTTTGGTTTCAGTAAAACGGGATTCATATGTATGCTTGGTTCAATCATTGCTGCCTGTGCCTGTAACATCTGAGCTATTCCAATTTCGCCGTTTTCTCTGGTGGTATATGAATTTAATGACATGTTTTGGGATTTGAAGGGCGCTACCTTATATCCTCTGTTTTTATATATTCTACATAGTGCTGCTACGAGCATACTTTTCCCGGCATTTGATGATGTTCCCTGAACCATAATACATTTTGTCATGATTGAATATATATGAATTAATGTTATAAATAATTTAAAAATGAAATTTGATATTTTCACAACGTTGTGCCGTATTGTTTTTTCAGTAAAAAAATGTTTTATATAATATCTTTTACAAATAATTAAAATGTCTAAAATCAAAGTATAATGGTGATAATGTGAGTTTAGATGAAAAAAAAGGAAAAACTTGCAGTAAAACATGATGAAAGAAAAGTAAAATTCGAAGAAAAAAAGAACAGGCTAAAATAAACCGTAAAGAAAGAAAATTAAGAAGAAAAGAAGCACATGCCGATAAAAAAATTGAAGCCCACATTGACAAGGCAATTAGAAAAATCGCTAAAGCTGAAGATGATGCAGATAAAGAGGTTCTCAAGTTATTGGATGAAATTGATAAAGAAATTGCAGATACTGATAAACCAATTGAATTCATCTTATTCAAAGGAAAAAATAAATTGGAAGAAATCTTATTAAATACTCAATTAAAAATGCAAAAGGCTAAAAATGAGTTAAAAAATCTTGAAAAAGACATGGAAAATGTAGCAGAATTAATATCCATTGAAGAAGACCTTGCTGATGTTAAAGGCGAAATGGATGAAGTAAATGCTCTTTTAGATGAAAGAATTGAAATTGAAAAAGAAACTTTAGATATCAAAGCTAAAGAATAAGTATTGTTGAAATTATATTTCAATAATTTTTTCTCTTTTTTTTAGTTTATAATCTCTGTAAACTTTATTTTATTTAATAATTTGTTTTAAATTCTTGAATAATGCATCTGGAAAAGTTTCAATCCAAAATAGTGTTTACCTGGTTGAAAATATTGTTTTTTAATTTTCTTAGTTAAAATTTTATATCAGTTGGGCTTTTGATATTGATTTTCAGAAAAATTATTTTAGTAACTTTTATTTACTAAAATGGAAAACTTTTTATATATAGTAATATTAAATAATATTTAAATAGTATATGAAACTTAATTTTTTAATGATGAATTTTAAACGAAGTGAGGTTTGTTATGAAATTTGAAGAAAAAGAATCAATGGAAGATTCTTCAACAGAAGTGGTTCTTGAACCGGAAATATCACAGACTGACGGTGAAAAAACCCCTCATATGTTAGATTATGATAACATTAATGGTTCACAGGATATTGAAGTTCCACCATTATTAATTGATCAGGTAATCGGACATGAAGAGTCCATCGAAACAATCAAAAAGGCAGCAAAACAGCGAAGGAATGTTTTACTAATTGGTGATCCTGGTGTTGGAAAATCAATGCTTGCAAAAGGTATGGCACAAATTCTGCCTCATGAAACTCTTCAGGATGTACTGGTATATCCGAATATTGAAGATAATAACCATCCATTAGTAAGAACTGTGCCTGCGGGCGAAGGTAAAAAGATAGTAAGAGCAACAAAAGGCTCTGCAAAAGGGCATGAAGAGAGAAAAACAATTATTACTATGTTTGCAATTGGAGGAATACTGGTAATCGGATTCATGTATGGAAGATTGCTGGAATCAATTATTGCAGCAGCATTAATTTTACTTATTTCCATTCAAATCAAACCTAAAAATAATACAATGTCTCCAAAACTGCTGGTTAATAATGAAGAGTCAAGATTTGCTCCGTTTATGGATGCAACAGGGGCTCATGCTGGAGCACTTTTAGGGGATGTTCGTCACGATCCATACCAATCAGGAGGACTGGGAACTCCTGCTCATGAACGTGTGGAAGCGGGCATGATCCATAAAGCCAACAGAGGAGTTTTGTACATTGACGAAATAGGTACAATGAGTATGAAGACTCAACAGGAGTTATTGTCTGCAATGCAGGAAAAACAATACTCAATCACAGGTCAAAGTGAAAACTCAAGTGGTGCAATGGTACGTTCACAGGCAGTTCCATGTGACTTTGTACTTGTAGCATCCGGAAACTTGCAGGTACTTGAAGGAATGCACATTGCAATGAGATCAAGGATAAGGGGATACGGTTATGAAGTATTCATGAAAGATTATATGGATGATACCACTGAAAACAGACAAAAACTGGTTCAGTTTGTAGCACAGGAAGTTAAAAATGATGGTAGAATCCCTCACTTTGCTCCGGATGCATTGGATGAGATTATTATGGAAGCAAAAAGAAGATCTGGTAAGCAAAATGCATTGACTTTAAGATTAAGGGACCTGGGAGGACTTGTGCGTTCCGCAGGGGATGTTGCTATTGAACAGGGAGCAAACCTTGTTACAGCAGAACATGTTATTGAAGCTAAAAAATATGCAAGAACTCTAGAACAGCAAATCGCCGACAGGTCAATCATGCAGAGAAAAGACTACAGTATGGTTTCATCCGAAGGTGGAAGAATAGGTCTTGTTAATGGACTTGCAGTAATTGGGGATAGAAGTGGTATAGTATCACCAATTGCAGCTGAAGCTGCACCTACTCAATCCAAAAGCGGAGGTCAAATTATCGCTACAGGTAAATTAGGTGAAATTGCTCAGGAATCAGTTCAAAACGTAAGTGCATTGATTAAAAAATACACTAACAAGAACATTTCAGATTATGATATTCACGTTCAGTTTATCCAAACCTATGATGGTGTCGAAGGTGATTCTGCAAGTGTAAGTATTGCAACAGCAGTCATATCAGCAATTGAAGAAATTCCGATTGACCAGACTGTGGCTTTAACCGGTTCACTTAATGTGCGTGGAGATGTTATGCCTATCGGCGGAGCAACTGCCAAAATCGAAGCGGCTGCTGAAGCCGGAATGAAGAAAGTATTGATTCCAAAATCTAACTTAAAAGATGTTATGATTGAGAAAAAATACGAGGAAATGATTGAAATCATTCCAACAGAAACTTTAAGTGATGTTTTAGAAAATATCTTAATCAGTGGGTCCAGTAAGGACAGACTGATTGAAAAAATGAAAAACATCGGTTCTAAAGTTGCAGATAAAGTTCCGCAAACTACTTTAAAAAATCCAACTACTAATTAAGTTGGATTTACTCTATTATTTTTTCTGATACTATTTTTTCTATTGTACTGTAGAATTCACAGTCTGTTTTTTCAATTTCTGCAAATGACGCATCGACACTGCAGTTGCAGACATCCGTTTTTCCGATGAGGTATTCGGTTGAATTCTTTTTAACTAAAATTCCAAACAGTTTCTCTTCATCATCACCATAGGTATCGAATTCCTCCTGAGTTAACTGTATATTGTAATCCTTGATGGAAAATAGGTCACATTCATTCAAAATAGGTATGAATGTCATCATGCCCAACGGGAGGAATATATTTTCACTTTCATGGATTTTTAGAAGTCTCTCTTCGTATGAATCGCTGTCAGTTATGCCGTAACCCTTAATTTCCAGGATGTTGTTGGTGCCCATATGGTTATCGTCATCGATGATGAAAGCAAGCAGATTGGGGTCTACATAATTATTGCATGTAGTCCTAATATTTTTAATAGTTTCACTGAGATTCATCACAAAACGCCTCGTATCTTTCACATAATGAAAGCACTTCATCAATTCTATTAATTTCATTTATCCAGTCTATAGGAATTGAATCATATCCGTAATAAATTCCCGCTAGACCTCCGCAAATTGCAGCATTGGTATCTGTATCTCCACCTATATTCACCGCTTTTAAAACTGCATCCTTATAATTGTCGGTTGTCATCAAAGAATGGATAACACACTCAAAAGTATATATGACATAGCCTTTGCCGCTCAAATCTTTCAAATTATTATTAAATATTTTATGGAAGTGCACTAATTCTTCAGAACCTTTATAATATTCTTTAATTTTGTTACAGGCCAGTTTAACATGTTCTTCAATGGTCAAATCATTTTCAAGCATGGATCTGGCTATTTCAACATATAAAACGCATGCGATTTTGGAGCGCTTGTGAGCATGTGTCAGGGCAGATACATTTTCAACGATTTTATAATTAATGTCATTAATGTAGGCTAACGGCAGTATTCTCATTAAGGAACCGTTTCCATTGTCCCGTTCACCTTTGCATCCTGATTTTAGAGCTGAGGCACCATTATGATAATTCAATAATGCCTCATTGGTTGTAGATCCTATATCAAACATTCCGTCAGGACTGTTGGTGTATTTGTCTTTCAGGATCCATTCGAGAAATTCATCCATTATGTCACTGTAATCGATTCTGTTTTTGTTTACAATGCTGGCCATTGTGGCCAGTGTCATTGAGGTGTCATCAGACCATGTCCCCTTCGGCTGGTGGAATGTTCCATATTCATTCATATCCACAACATGGTTTTTTTCAATAATAGACCTTGAAACAAACTCGACGGGAACCCCTAATGCATCCCCAACTATAAAACCAATAATTCCGTCTTTGACTTTCATAATTAAATGTATGTAATTTGTAGTAATTAACTGTGTTTGCCGATTAGTTTTAATAATTATAAAATCATAATTTAATTCAATGATTTTAAAAACACAAAACTTGATTTTAAGACCCTGGACGGAGGATGATGCCGAATGTCTGTACCATTTTGCCAAAAATCCAAACATCGGCCCAATTGCAGGATGGCCTCCTCATGAAAGTGTTGAAGACAGTTTAAATATAATTAAAACGGTTTTTTCTAAAAAAGAAACATATGCAATTGTATATAATGCTGTTCCAGTTGGATGTGTTGGATTGTTGTTCCATCCGGATACCAATCACTGGTGGGGTGAAGGAGCGGCCGAACTTGGTTACTGGGTAGGCGAACAGTATCAGGGCAGAGGCTATGCAACCGAAGCCTGTGAAAAGCTAATAAAAAGAGCATTTGATGTGTTGGGTGTTGAGAAAATTTATGCAACCTATAAAAATGAAAATTCAGCTTCCAAAAGAGTTTTGGAAAAATTGGGTTTTAAATTCTATGCAGAATTGAATAATGTGGATTATTCAAATCGGCCATTCAGTGAAATCGCAGTGATTTTGGAAAAATAATTAAATACTAAAAGATATTAATTTTAACTAATGACAAGAATATGTAAGAATTGTGAATATATTAATCAGGATGATTATGATTTCTGTGCTAAATGCGGAACTCCACTTGTTGAAGGTCTAAAACCCCGTCAGGTTTATATTTATAAACCCGAACAACTTCAAATCAATAAAAAGGCGCTTGTTGCAGCTTATATTATAACCATCTTTTTATCATGGATTGGAGTTATAGTGGGATTGCTTTCAAAACATACCAATTTGGCTGTTTTCACTTTCTTCGGATTTTTCATGCCGTTTTATCTCGTTCAGTCACGTCATCCCACCTTAAGAAAACACGGCATAATCATGATGATAATTTCTCTTGCAGGTGTTGCTCTTTCCTTTTATATCATGCTCCATTAAAAAATAAAGGATTAAACCGGGATGAACTTGATGTTTCCCAGTAATATCTGTATTGGGATCATAGGGACATTTATTCCGTTTTCAAGCATTGCAACACTCATTGCATCTCCCCTTGACATGGTTCCGGGTACATTTTCATTGCCTGCATAACCGTTGTATGCGTCATTTGCACGGATGTCATCTACAATTGAGCCGCCGAATATTGATTCTGCCGCATAATTATTCACGCTGATGATTAAAAATGGACTTTCCTTATATGTATATTCCATTATTTCTTTTGCAGCTCCATAAGGGTTGTCGGGATTGTTTAAATGAACATTATGCAATGTCTCTCCATTGGAGTTATAGGAACTTCCCGGATAAACCCAGTCAAATCCCTTGATACTGAATTGTGCAGCCATATCGATGCTTGCATCTTCTTCGGCATCTTCAGCAACAATCAGCACGGGACTGTTTATGGTGGCCGCTAAAAATATGAAAATTATTACCACCAAAGTTATAAGAATCAAATGTATTTTTTCCATAATTATTTTTTAACTACCTTTAAATATTAATACTTAACTTTTTTAATGAATTAAAACAAATACTATATCATAAAAACTTTGGTGATAATGTGATTATAGGCGGTTCATCTTCACAAGATTTAGCAGCTAATGTTGCACGAGAACTTTCAGAAGAATTATGTTATGTGGAAACTCGCAAGTTTCCCGATGGAGAAAGATATTTAAGAATTGACGGTGAAATTGAAGACGAAGTAACTGTTATTCAATCAACCGGATATCCTCAGGATGAAAATCTGATGGAACTGTTGTTCATAATTTCAAACCTCAAGGATCTGGGTGCCAAAAAAGTTAAAGTTGTAGTGCCTTATATGGGTTATGCAAGACAGGAAAAACGATTCAATCCTGGTGAAACAATTTCCGCTAAAATCGTTTGTGATTTAATACAGGCTGCAGGTGCCGATGAGTTTATCACATTCAATATTCATGAGGAATGTGTTTTAAACTTCTTTGACATTCCGGCAAGAAATATCTCAGCAATGCCGGCGATTGCCGAATATCTCGACAAGAAATACTTCCGGAAAACTGATGAAAAACCATTAATTATCGCACCTGATAAGGGAGCTTATGGTTTTGCACAGGAAATATCTGAAATTATTGGTTGTGACTGCACTTATTTAACTAAGGTTCGTCTGGGACCTGATAAAGTCGAAACCAAAATCGTAGATGTTAGATGTGATAGTGAAAGTGAAAATACTGTAAATGTTGACAGTGTAAAAGGAATGCACGCAATCATTATTGATGACATTATAGCAACTGGAGGAACCATTGTTAATGCAATAAAGATTTTAAAACAGTACGGTGCCTCATCAATTGATGTATGCTGTGTACATCCTATTTTAACCAATAACGGCGCAACCAGAATTTATGCTGCCGGTGCAGACAAAATTATTGGAACAAACACTTTATCTTCAGACACTTCACGTGTATCTATTGCAAAATCAATTGCAGATGCATTGAGGCAATAGTATGGATAAGGAAATCATAAAAAAGGAATTAATAGACAAATCAAACAGTATTCTAGAAAAATATTCGGAACCGGATATAGTTGATTATGTCTCCGTAATGAACATGGCGGGTAAAACTGTATTTTTAGGTTCTCTTAAAGTTTATAATACTGATATTATTCCAAATCTCCTTAAAGATTTAAACAGGCAACTGGAAGGTTATGGGCAGCTTGTAATCAGAGACCAGAGGGTCACACCATGCTGTTCACCCCCTTACACACATATCAGTTTCAATGTTACAATTAAAAATTAGATTATCATGAAAAAATTCGAACTGAAATCACCTTATAAACCGTTAGGTGACCAGCCAAAAGCCATTAATTCATTAGTTGAAGGTATAAATGATGGTGTACGTGAACAGACTCTTTTAGGTGTTACAGGTTCTGGAAAGACTTTTACAATGGCAAATGTTATTGAAAAAGTCCAAAAACCTACCCTTGTTATTTCACACAATAAAACTTTAGCCGCACAGTTATATGAGGAATTTAAAGAGTTTTTCCCGGATAATGCGGTTGAATACTTTGTAAGTTATTATGATTATTATCAGCCTGAAGCCTATGTGCCGAGAACCGACACTTTCATTGATAAGGAAGCTTCCATCAATGATGATATTGATATAATGAGGCACTCTGCAACTCAGTCACTTCTGTCAAGGGATGATGTGATTGTTGTAAGCAGTGTGAGTTGCATTTATGGTATAGGATCTCCTGAAGATTATGGTGAGTTTGCTTTTGGAATAGCTGTCGGCGATATTTATGACAGATCTGAAATCCTTTCAAAACTTGTGTTTATGCAGTATGAGCGAAATGACATTGAATTTGACAGAGGTCAGTTCAGAGTCAGAGGGGATGTCATCGAAATCAATCCGGTTCACGGAACACCGCCGATAAGAATTGAACTTTTTGGCGATGAAATCGATGCCATCAGTTTAATTGACAGGGTCACGGGTAAAAAGAAGGAACCCCTTCAAAGATACATGATTTTCCCCGCAAAGCACTTTGTCGTCGGTCAGGACAAAATGGATGTCGCATTGTCAAAAATTAAAAGTGAACTTGATGAAAGGATTGCGGAGTTAAACTCAATGGGAAAGCTGCTGGAAGCTCAAAGACTTGAGCAACGAACCCGATTTGACATTGAAATGCTTCAGGAAATGGGATATTGTCCTGGAGTTGAAAACTATTCAATGCACTTGTCTGGCAGAAAATGGGGAGAAAAACCGTATTCACTTTTAAAATATTTCCCTGAAGATTTCTTAACAATAATAGATGAATCTCACGTTACCGTTCCACAGATAAGGGGAATGTATAATGGTGACAGAGCCCGTAAGGAAACACTGGTTGAACATGGTTTCAGACTGCCTTCCGCTAAGGAAAACCGTCCTTTAAGATTTGATGAGTTCGAATCATCAGTTAATCAGGTTATCTATGTATCGGCAACACCCGGTCAGTATGAACTTGCCCGTTCAAGAAATGTTGTTGAACAGATTATAAGGCCGACAGGACTTGTTGATCCTGAAGTTTTAATACGTCCCGTTACAGGACAGGTTGAAGATTTGCTCAAAGAGGTTAGACTGATCGCTGAAAAGGATGAAAGGGTATTGGTTACTACATTAACTAAAAGAATGGCTGAAGATTTAACAGATTACTATGCGAGAATTGGCATTAAGGTAAGATACATGCACTCCGAAATCGATACGCTGGAGCGGATTGATATTGTAAACGATTTAAGAAGGGGCAAGTTTGACGTGCTGGTTGGTGTAAACCTTCTTCGTGAAGGTCTGGATTTACCTGAAGTTTCTTTGGTGGCTATTCTTGATGCGGATAAGGAAGGATTTTTAAGAAATGAAACTTCACTGATACAAACCATCGGACGCGCCGCAAGAAACGTTAACGGCCGTGTAATAATGTATGTTGATGACATGACATACTCCGTTCAAAATGCATATGACACTACTCTCAAAAGACGCAAACTTCAAATGAAATACAATGAAGTTCACAATATCACTCCAAAATCCACTCAGAGGACATTAAAAGAAAAACTTGCTGAAGAGGATGAAAAATACAAGGGTATTGGTGCTGATGTCAGTAAAATGCCTAAAGATGAGCTTAATTTATTAATTAAAGATTTGGAAAAAGACATGAAGGATGCAGCTGCCAGACTTGACTTTGAAAGGGCTGCTGATTTAAGAAACAAACTTTATGCTTTAAAGGGCTTTGAAAAATAGTGATTCTTTCCGGATGAATATTATTATTTCATTTCAATATTGATTTTTCTTTAAAAGATTATCAAATCAATATAATATTGGCACCGGTTCATATGGAAATAAATATTAAAGATTTAATTCATATTGTAGATTATATTCCTTAGAAGTATTTTTAAGAGAATATTTTTTTCAAAATGTGAAGGTTTTCAAGTATCGGTTATTGATTGTTTTGTGAATTTTGTAATTTCTCTTTTGGCAAAAAACAGATGCCTGAATTCTAAAAGAAAATCCTTTGAGGTAAATTATATTAATTTGAAAAAAAGTAAATGAATTGGAATTATTAATAAGTGGGAATACTTTTCACATGCTCTCTCTAAAGTATTTAATAGGGAGATTAATCTAATATAATTATGGAGTTTTAACATGACTGAAAATAAAAAACAGATTGTCATCAAGGGTGCACGCGAGCACAATCTTCAGGATATTGATGTCAGCGTTCCCCGTGATGAATTCATTGTAATTACAGGGCTTAGTGGATCTGGAAAGTCTTCACTGGCTTTTGATACAATTTATGCTGAAGGACAGCGTAGATATGTTGAGTCACTGTCTGCTTATGCAAGACAATTCTTGGGGCAGATGAAAAAACCGGAAATGGAATCTATTGAAGGGCTGTCTCCGGCAATTTCAATCGACCAGAAAACTACAAGGGAAAATCCGAGATCCACAGTCGGTACAATCACTGAAATTTATGATTATTTAAGACTGTTATATGCAAGAATTGGAATTCCTCATTGTCCGAATTGTGGTAAGGAAATCTCGCAGCAGACCATCGGTCAGATTGCCGAAGCAGTCATCGAAGAGGGTGAAGGAATCAAAATTCAAATATTGTCTCCTATTGTAAGAGATAAGAAAGGCCAGTTCAAGGATGTTCTCGAAGACCTTAGAAATAAGGGTTTTGTAAGAGTAAGGGTTGACGGTGAAATCAGAGGTCTTGAAGAAGATATAGGCCTTGCAAAAACATACCGGCACAGCATTGATGTTGTGGTGGACAGGCTCAAAATTCGTAAGGATGTTGACTTTAAAAGAAGGCTTGTTGACTCTCTGGAAACTGCAGCGGAGTTTGCAGGAGGTTTAATAACAGTTTTATTTGATAATGGCGGTGAGGAATATGAGAAGAAATACTCAGAACACTTTGCCTGTGTTGACTGTGGAATAAACTTTGAAGAGCTGACTCCTAGGATGTTTTCTTTCAACGCCCCTCAGGGTGCATGTCCCGAATGTAATGGTATCGGCTCTAAAATGGAAATTGACCCGGATTTGATAGTTCCCGATAAAACTTTAACCTTAAACGAAGGAGCAATCGCTCCATGGTCAAAATCATCCAAAAGAGAAAATTATTACTATCAGATGCTTGAAGCTGTTTCAAATCACTTTGGATTCAGTATGGATGTTCCATTCAATGAACTGGATGAGGAATATCAGAATACCATTCTTTATGGTTGCAATGACAAGATTCCGTTTACTTTTAAAAGAAGAAATAAATCTTACATGGTCAACCGTAAATTTGAAGGGGTAATTCCCAGAATGGAGAGGTTATACTTTGAAACCAAATCCAACTACTCAAGAAAATACATTTCAAAATTCATGAGTGACAGGAAATGCCATGTTTGTGACGGAAAACGTTTAAGACCTGAAGTCCTGGCAGTTACCGTTGGCGGAAAATCAATTATTGATGTGTGTGATTTGGCCATTAAGGATTCCTATCAGTTCTTCCAGGATCTTGAATTAACCGAACGTGAAATGTTCATCGCAAAAGAAGTTTTAAAAGAGATTAAAGAACGTTTGAGCTTTTTAGTTGAAGTAGGACTTGACTATCTGTCAATGTCAAGGTCTTCCGGTACATTATCAGGTGGAGAAGCACAGAGAATCAGATTGGCCACTCAGATTGGTTCCGGATTGGTGGGTGTGCTCTACATTTTGGATGAGCCGAGTATCGGACTTCATCAAAGGGATAATATTAAACTCATAGAAGCTCTTAAAAGACTTAAGGATTTGGGAAATACTCTTGTAGTTGTTGAGCACGATGAGGAAACTATTCTTTCAGCAGACCATGTTGTGGACATCGGTCCCGGAGCGGGTGAGCATGGAGGTAAGATTGTTGCTCAGGGAACTCCGATGGACATAATGAAAAACCCCGACTCAATTACAGGCCAGTATATCTCAAGAGTTAAAAAGATTGATATTCCAAAGAAAAGACGTCCGGGTAATGGTAAATTTATTAAGATTATCGGAGCGGCTCAGAACAACTTAAAGGAAATCGATGTTGAAATACCACTGGGAAAATTTACTTGCGTAACCGGCGTCAGCGGTTCGGGTAAAAGCAGTCTGATAAATGAAATCCTATACAAGGGAGCTCAGGGCAAATTATATAAAAAATTCATGTTTGCAGGTAAATATAAGGAAATTGAAGGACTGGAAAACATTGATAAGGTAATTGCAATTGACCAGAAACCGATTGGAAGAACACCAAGGTCAAATCCGGCAACTTATACTGGAGTATTTACTGATATCCGTGACCTGTTTGCAAACACTCCCGAATCTAAGGCAAGAGGATACAAGCCGGGAAGATTTTCATTCAATGTTAAGGGCGGAAGATGCGAAGCGTGTACCGGTGACGGTATTGTTCAGATTGAAATGCACTTTTTGGCCGATGTCTATGTTCCATGTGAAGTTTGCGGCGGTAAAAGATACAATGAAGAGACTCTCGATATAAGGTACAAGGGTAAAAATATTTATGAAGTCCTGGAAATGACTGTTGAGGAAGCATTGGAATTTTTCGAAAACATTCCTAAAATCACCAAAAAACTTCAGACATTATACGACGTTGGATTGGGTTATATGAAAATAGGTCAGCCTGCAACAACCCTGTCAGGCGGTGAAGCTCAAAGAATTAAACTTGCTAAAGAGTTATCAAGAACAAGCACTGGTAAAACATTATATATCCTTGATGAACCAACAACCGGTCTTCATTTTGCAGATATTAAAAGATTACTAGAAGTTCTGGCCAGATTAACAGATGCCGGCAATTCCGTGGTTGTCATTGAACATAATCTCGATGTCATTAAGACTGCTGATTATATCATCGACCTTGGTCCCGAAGGAGGGGACGGCGGTGGAGAGGTAATAGCTACCGGAACGCCTGAAGAGGTTTCAGAGTCCGGAACTTACACTGGAGAGTTTTTAGAAAAAATGCTTAATGAAAACATAACTCCATATGCAAAAGAATTGGTAGAGGATATTGGTAAATAATTAAAATCTACTTATTCTTTAAATTTTTTTAAAAACATTTCAGGCAGTGTTTTACTTGGTAAAATTTCATATAAAACAGTTTTAAGGCAGATTAAACTGTAATTTTAAGATTTTACTATACTTCTCTTTTCATTTGAAATAGAAAAAACCTGTTATTCCTTTAACATGCAAACATTTCAAACACTCAATTATTTAACATATGTCAAACTAACTATTTCTATATAAGGTGATAAATTGAGTTTTGATATTAAGGAAGCTATACTGATATTTATTCGCGGAGTCCTTATGGGTTCTGCAGATATTGTTCCGGGAGTTTCGGGAGGAACAATTGCATTAATAACTGGAATTTATGCTCATTTGGTTGAAGCAATAAGTAATATTAAGTTTGGTTTTATAAAACCCTTATTTAAAGCTGATTTTAAGGGATTTTGGAATAAGTTACTTGAGGAAATAGATTTTAAATTTTTCATCCCGCTGGTATTGGGTATTGGAATTGCCTTTTTAACACTTGCAAAGGTCGTTACATACTGTATGGACAATTACACTGCATTGACATATGCGTTCTTTTTAGGTTTAATCATATCTTCAGCGGTGATTTTATTCAGAAAACTCAATAAGGTTAACTTAAAAAACATTATATTTGCCATAATCGGTGCTATTTTAACATATATTTTTGTAAGTTTAAATCCGATTGCAGCTAATCATTCGTTAATTGTCATATTCATCTCAGGTATGATAGCGATTTGTGCAATGATTCTGCCGGGGATTTCAGGTTCATTTTTGCTGCTGCTTTTGGGACAATACAAATACATGCTGAATGCCCTTCATAATCTTCAGATTGCAGATATTGTTGTTTTTGTGGTTGGTGCCCTGATTGGTATTCTTGGATTTTCAAAAATACTTAATTATTTGCTTAAAAACTATGAAGAAGTTACAATGGCATTTCTTATTGGTGTTATGTTAGGATCTTTAAAAGTTCCGGCAGTTGAAATCGTCAATTCAGTCAGCATTAATTTTTCAGGTTTATTGCTGTGTATTGTTGTTGCGGTTATCGGTTTTGCCCTAATTATTGTTCTGGAAACCAGATTTGATTATATGGAGTGAATAAAGCAAATTTTTCACTCATTCTATTTTTTTTTGAATTATTGTTTAATGTATAATCATAATTTAACTATTTTGTCAAAACAAACATGTTACAATTTAAATAATGTGGATTTTGATTGAAATTCATATGAACAGAAAACATGTAGTCACGGCAATCGTTTTCAGCAGAAATTTCATGATTGATTTAAAATTTATTAACAATTAAAAATATAATATTAACAATGCTAGTTTTAAAGAAAGTTAAAAAACAGTGGAGGTTATATCCCATCGGTTCTCCAAAGGGGGCTTTAAATCATAAAAGGGAACCTGAATTTGTAGGTAATATTAAATTTACAAATAAGGGTGATTCATTAGCCATTTCCAGATTTGTAGCGGATTATAACTTTAAAGATAAATCCACTTTAAATGAAAAGCTTGTTCCTCCGGGCGAAGTAATTAAACTTTTACGTTCACAGGCTGTTTTTCTTGCAACTCCGGATAAGAAAGTGGAAAACTACTTAAAATCACTTAATATCAAGGTCAGAAAAACTCAGGTCTGCGATTATTGTGCATATGATGGAAACATTACCATTGTCAATTCATCATATTCCTATAAATACCACAGTCAGTTGATATGTAAGGATTGTGCTCATGATACAATTAAAGAGGAGTTGAAACTCCAGGGTTTTGATAAAAAAATTTTCAGAAACCTTAAAAAGACTCTGGAAAAAACCGGCAGTTTGGAAAAGACCCTTTCAGTTTTGGATCCTCATTTTGATCCTTTAAAAAACAGGAAACTGACACTGTTTGATAAAACAAGAAAATCAAAGCATATAGTTCCTCCGGTTGATATGAAAAGGCTTAAAATTCCCAAAAAGTTTAAAAAGATTCTTTTGGATTCGGGGAATGCCAGACTGTTGCCTGTTCAATACCTTTCCATTAAGGAAGGGCTTTTAAAGGGTGAAGATTTACTGGTTGTCAGTGCAACGGGTTCGGGTAAGACCCTGGTCGGAGAGTTGGCGGGTATCACGCAGGTGTTAAACGGTAAGAAATTTGTTTTTCTAACTCCTCTGGTGGCTCTTGCAAATCAGAAATATCGTGATTTTAAAAAGAAATATTCAAAACTTGGCCTGAATGTTGCCATTAAGGTTGGAAGGAACCGTGTCAAGGCAAAGGGCGAACTCAACCTTCCGGATTCTGATGTTTCAAAAGCTGACATTGTTGTTGCAACTTATGAGGGAATTGATTATCTTTTGAGAAACGGCAATTCTGACAGATTGTCAAACTTGGGTGTTGTTTTAATTGATGAAATCCACATGATTGATGATGAAGACCGTGGAACACGTTTAAACGGATTGATTAAAAGGGTTAAACATTTATATCCTGAAACTCAGATTATCGGACTGTCTGCAACTGTCAAAAACCCTGAATTTTTAGCGGAAGAATTCAGCATGAAACTGGTTGAATATTCCGAGCGCCCGGTTCCGCTGGAAAGACACCTTGTATATGTGAGAAACGAAGCTCAGAAAAGACATATAATGCAGAAGCTTGTCAAAAGGGAATTCAACACCAAATCCAAGAAGGGATTCAGAGGCCAAACCATAATATTCACCAATTCAAGACGTAAAACTCACCAGATTGCTAATTTCTTAAGCAATAAGCATGTCAATGCACAGGCTTATCATGCGGGTTTGTCCTATTATAAAAAGGAAAAAATAGAAAAGGACTTTGATAAGGGCAGAATATCATGTGTAGTAACAACCGCAGCCCTTGCGGCGGGTGTTGACTTTCCGGCTTCACAGGTAATTTTTGACTCTCTGGTTATGGGAAACAAATGGATCAATCCCAATGAATTCGCCCAGATGCTTGGACGTGCGGGAAGACCTTCCTATCATGACAGGGGCATAGTATATCTCCTGCCGGAAGTGGGCAATGATTTTGCGGGCCAGTCAGAAGAGGCAATGGCGCTGGATCTTCTGGAAAGCAACAGTGATGATGTATACATTGAATATGACGAGGAATCTTCATACGAACAGATTCTTGCAGACATCTCCTCAACTTCAATCAAATCGTTTGATGAGCTGAACAAATTCTATAAAAACATTGATGTTCCGATAAGCATTAAAATAGCCACGGATGAAATGCAGAATTTGGGTTTAATCAACAGGTCGCCAAACAATAAACTGGAAGTTACCCGATACGGTAGGGCTGCATCGGTTTCATTTTTATCAATAGATGAGGCAGAATTCATCAAAACCAATTTAAACAATCACAGTTACTTGAAAAATTATGTTGGATTGTCTCCTATGTATAAGAAAAAAGACAAATATGACAAACTGAAGGTTCTGGTTCTTGCAATGGCAATTGATCTGGAGATGTTTGACAATGCGTATCTGTCAAGTGTTATTCACAATCAGATATCAAACGCTTTGAAAATTAAATTTTCAACAAGACTGTTTGCGGAATCAACATTGGACATTATTTCAAGTGGTGAAGCAATAGACAAGGTTGACAAGAAATTCCAGGATGCGTTAATTGCAATACAATCAGACTTCCTGCAGTGCAGATGTCAGGACAGGCCGTTTTGCAGGTGTCTTCAGAGGGGAATTTCAGAAGTGATTGTTCATGAAAGGCTCAAGGGCAAGGACCCCCAGGACATATCCACAAAATTATTCAGAAAGTATCAGATTCAGATATATCCTGGAGATATTTTTTCATGGCTGGATAACTTCGTTAAAAACCTTGATGCAATTAAAAGAATTGCAAAAGCTTATAATAAAAATAATATAGTTAAAAAAACTAATTACTTAATTAAGAAAATAGAAAATGGGTGAAAATAAATGTTTGCTGAAGAAAAAATATTGGTAGGTTGCAATGAAAGTACAGAAGTATTTTTACTACCGAAGCTGGCTAATCGTCATGGTCTGATAGCCGGTGCAACAGGAACCGGTAAAACAATTACCTTAAAAACCCTTGCTGAATCCTTTTCGGACATGGGGGTTCCGGTATTTCTGGCAGATATGAAAGGAGACATTTCAGGTCTTGCAAAAATAGGATCAGAAACTGATAAAACAAAGGCCAATGTTGAAAAATATGGTCTTGTATCAAAGGGATTCAGGTATCAGACGTATCCCGTTGAGTTTTGGGATCTGTTTGGTTTAAAAGGACTTCCCGTCAGAGTAACATTGTCAGAAATGGGTCCGACATTATTATCTAAAATATTAAACTTGTCTGAAGCTCAGCAGGGTGTTTTAAACATAGTATTTAGGGTAGCTGATGATGAATCACTCCTAATTATAGATTTAAAAGATTTAAAGTCAATGATTAATTACGTTGTGGACAATAAGGAAAAATATGAAAGCGAATATGGTGCAATTACTGCCAAATCTGCAAATACAATTTTAAGAAGTCTGATTACTCTGGAAGATCAGGGCGGAAACGATTTCTTTGGCGAACCTGCACTTGACCTTGATGACTTCATTAGAGTTGATGACAATGGAAAAGGCATCATCAATGTTCTGGACGCTCAGAAGTTATCCCTGTCACCGGAAATATACTCAACATTTTTACTTTGGATGCTGTCATCTTTATTCGAATCATTGCCGGAAGTGGGTGACATGGACAGGCCTAAATTTGTATTCTTCTTTGATGAAGCGCATTTGTTATTCGATGACATGTCCTCGGAATTTGTTAAAAAAATCGAACAGATTGTAAGGCTCATCCGTTCAAAGGGTGTGGGACTATACTTCATCTCACAGTCTCCGGCAGATATTCCCGATGATATTCTCGCACAGCTCGGAAATCGCATACAGCATGCTCTTCACGCATACACTCCGAAAGACCAGAAAGCAGTTAAAGTGGCCGCTGAAACATTCAGACCAAACCCTGAATTCGACACGGCTGAAATAATATCCAACCTGGGAATTGGCCAGGCACTGGTATCAGTTTTGGAAGAGGGAGGAGTACCTTCCATAGTTCAAAAGGTAGATATAGTGCCTCCACAAAGCTACATTGGAGCCATTGATGATTCAATGAGGGATGAACTGGTTAATCTTTCTGAATTGAAACCGAAATATGGTCAGGCAGTTGACGGACTTTCCGCTTATGAAATGCTTTTAAATAAAATTGATTCAAATCCCAACATTGAAAGTGAAGTGCCTCAGCTTGACAGGGAAATCATCGAAGAGGCCAAAGTTGATGTTGAAAATCAGGAAATAGAAGATACCTCCGAACAGCCTCAGTCAGGCGGAATTCTTGGAGATATCCTGGGCAGTGTCCTTGGAGGCCAGCAGCCGACCAAAGGCAAGAAGGCTAAAAAATCCCCCGCACAAAAGGCCGCTGAAAAAGCGGCTTCACAGATAATGAACACGGCCGCACGGGAAGTAACCAAAGGTCTGATGAGAGGAATATTCGGACAGATGAAATGAGGTGAAAAATATGGCACATCCACATAAAAATGCAATTGCAAACATGTCATCCTCGGCTTTAATAGGTATTATTGAAGAGTCAAAGATGACTTATGTACGGGAAAATTTAAGTGTATTCCTACATGCAAGTCAAATTAAACTCCTAAAACAGGTAAAAAAACATGATAAACCCCATCACAAAAAAATCAGAGTAAAACAGTTTGAAAAGGCTAAAAAAGATGACCTGTTCAATGTTCATTTGGGATTGTATCTGAAAAAATATCAGAAACTGGAAAAACTTGGCTTAATTGAAATAGACCTGCAGCCGGATAACGGTTTGGAATACGATTGTCATCTGACTTCAAAGGGTCTGGAGATTCTTGGGGAAATTGCAGATCTTGAAAATGAATGGGAAACCATTGTCGGCATTACCGATGAGGACAGTGATGTTCTTAAAAAATTGGCTCTGGATTCATTTGAGATATCCTACAACCATAAGAAAAACAGGGAATTTATATTCTGAAAAATGCATATTTCACAGCTATTGAATCATAAGCTTTCATAATACATTCAATAGCTTCATTTCTATTTTTAAAATAATATAAATGACTTTTACAATCGCAGTCACTGCATCCGAAGTTTTCAATTCCTTTTGTTTTAGATGATATGTGGCGTGACAGTTCACATTCCACCTTTTTGGATTCATTGTATATGACGTCTGTAATTTCTGTTTTTTTTTAAAAGATAATCAATGTGCCAGTGTAGTTTCTCATCGTCACTTATATGTCTTGTAATTCTTGATTCAAGTGAATTCATGGCAGAACCGATATAAACATAATATCCTTTCTCAAATTTGAGTTGGCCAAGTTTTTCCGATTTTGATTTTTGAGGAATTGTCTAAACCAATCACCAAACAGTAACATCCTTTCATGATTTTTACCAGTACTTCTCTATAGGTTTTATTATTTTGAAAAGTTCTTTTAATATTATTGGTCTGACATTCAAATCCATTAAAATAATCGACTTCAATTTAATTTAAATCACATCAAAAATTTTATTAATTTTTTCCTATAAATTATATTCATGATTTTCAAACTTAAGGCTGAAGGCCATAAAAATGTCACGTCACTTCATAAATCTACTTTTGAAATAACAATGGATGGTGAAATCGGTCCAACCGCAGATTGTATCATTGGAACTTCAGCGGATAATTCGATGATGAACTTCCCTCAGGAGTTTAAAGATAAAATAGCCAATTCCAATACTAAAATTCAGGTTATGCTCGACAGTGAAAACGGACATGATGTAATAACCGGTTGGGGTCATGAGGATTTAACATTGACACATCCAACAGATATTGTATGCAGAACCAGTGATTTCACATGCTCAAGGACATTGATGATTAAATCTGATAAGGCTGCAAGGGATCTTGACAGTAGCCTGATTGAAGATTTAAAAAACGAGGGAATTATGGAAGTTACTATAAAATTATTCGACTAAATTTTTTCATATTCAAGTAAATATTTATATGGGCTTGTTTTTTTCTATACTCGCTTCAATATTGTTATTTAAGGTTAAAAACATTTATATATTTGATAATACAATAACTAATTGTTTTAATGATTATTTTTCAGTGATGAAAAAAATTGGAGATGATTAGTATTAGAAGTTTTAAAAATCTAAAGAATATCAATAATCGGGATGAATATGTTAAGATTGCTCAGCTGAATTATGCAAATACCTTTTTAGAGATGATTGGGATAAATGAAGAAATCGTATCGATTTTGCCTACTGAAATTATTAATTTGGATTTGGATAATAAGTTTACAGATATTAGGGGTTTAACGAAATCGGGTAAAATTATAATAATTGAAGGTCATACTCAAGTCTTAAGAGAACCTGATTTTTCCAGATATTATGGTTATTATAAAGATACCTATTGTGACTTCTCAAAGGAGATTATATTCATCATTGCTTGTTTGTCTGAAGGAAACAATCTAAAAAGATCAGCAACTGAGGAGAATATTTGTTTTAAACCAACAGTTATTGAACTTAAAAAGATTGATGGAAGCAAATATTTAAGTAAGTTGAGGGCTAAATTTAAAAAACAAATTGAGTTAAACCACAAAGACTGTGGAATATTAGTTCATTTATCACTGTTCAAGTTGCCCATTTCTGAAGGTGACTATGTTCGTGAAATATGTGGATATATTAAAAAATATGATTGCATTCCAGATGATGAGAAAAATACGATTGTTACTGCAATGTATTTGAATATTGAGCATTATATTGAGAGTGAATCTGAACAAGAAAAATTACTTGAGGCGATAAATGTGTTAAAATATTTTGAAAATGAATTGGATAGGAAATTAAGGTTGGCTAGGGAGGATGAGGCGAAAATA